>NZ_JBFRCU010000014.1:0-108621 GCF_052113205.1 Inquilinus sp. YAF38
GGGCTTGGGGCTTGGGCGTGAAAGCCGCGGGCCAGCGCCTCCGCGAGCTCCATCAGCTCGGACAGCATCGCGGCGTCGGCCTCGATCGCGCCCGGCCACGCTACGGCATCCTCCCGCCGCCGGCGCAGCTTGAGCGCGACGGCGCGGCGGATGGCGAGGAAGAGGGTGCTGAAGCGGGCTTCGGCCTTGCCGGCACGGCCGAGATCGCCGGCTGCGAGGGCAGCGAGTGCTTGAGCCTGGAAGGTCCGGGCCATCTCAAGGGCGAGCTTCGTCAGCCCGGACAGCACCTCGGTCTCCCGGCCAGCCTCGTCGGCGGCCGGCGAGGCGGCGGAGGGAAGTCTCGGCTGAGGAGGCATTGACCATGCCTCCATTAGAACAAAACAGGAACATAAAGTCAAGCGGAAGCGCGCTGCGATGGCATCGTCATTGCACCGTCGGGCCGGAGCTGCTGGATGGCCAGGCCCCTTCGGGGCTCGCCATGACGGTTTGATCGAAGCCGTGCATCCAGACTGGCGAAACCTGTACGGCCTCTCCCGTAAACGGGAGAGCCAATCGGACGGCGCCTGATATGGCAAGGAAGAGACCGATCACCGGCTCGGCAATATCACACCGTCCCGGGGATCGGCTCCCAGCCCTGTGCCCCCAGGCGGAACTGCGGGATATGGCCGAGCGCCGTGACCAGGGCGGCATCGGCACCCAGCACCGGCTCCCAGTCATGCGCCTCGGTCAGGATCACGCCGATGCCGGCCACCTCGGCGCCGGCCGCGCGCACCAGCGCCAGCGACCCGGCCAGGCTGGAGCCCGTGGCCACCACGTCGTCCACCACCACGACCCGCTTGCCGGCGAGGAGCGGCACCGCGGCCCGATCCAGCAGCAGCCGCTGCTCTCCTTTCGAGGTGATCGAGGTGATGCTCTGCACCAGCGCGTCGCCGAGATGGATCTTGGGCGATTTCTGCAGGATGACGTAGCGGTCGAGCCCGAGATGGCGGCTGACCTCGATCGCGACCGGGATGCCCAGCGTGGCGGCGCCGACGACGATATCCGGTTTCAAGGGGGCCAGGCGCTCCGCCAGGGCGCGGCCGATATGGGTGCCGAAGGCGATTCCGGCATCGATCATCATCAGCAGCGAGATGGCGAAGTCCGGCTTGATCGGCACGATCGGCAGATCGACGGGCAGCCCCGCCACGTCCACCCGCCAGCTCGGCTTGTTCTGCTCCGTCACGTCCTGCGGTCTCCATTTTCGGCGGCCGGCAGCCGCTCCTCCACCAGCACCCCGACCCGGCGCCAGCTGCTGCGCCGCACCGCCGGGTCGAAGCCGTAGACCGACAGCGAGGTCGCGATCGCCTGAGCCATGCGGATGCTCTGCACCAGCAGCGGCACGCCGCGGGCCAGACCATAGCGCAGCCGGGTCCACAGCGGCACGTCGTCCAGCTCCATGCCGCGGGCGCGTTGGGCCTCGCCGATGCGTTCGAACTCGTCGCGCAGCATCGGGATCAGGCCGAAGATCAGGGCCAGAACCAAAGTCGCCATGGACGGCAGGCGCAGCGCGCTGGCCGCGGCTAGAATCGAGCCGGGGCTCGACGTCTCCATGACGAAGAAGAAGGCGCCGGTCGTCGCCACCAGCCGCGCCGCCATGCGCAGCGCCGTGGCCGCGGCCTCGGCCGGCGGGGCGCCCTGCAGCCAGAGATTGAGCAGCCAGGTGGCGAACACCAGGGTGAACAGGATCGCGGCACCCTTCAGATAGCCGCGCAGGCCCGGAAGCCGCAGCGCCAGCAGCACCGCCAGCACCGCCACCATCAGCAGCAGTGCCGGCACGGGCGTGCCGACAATCCAGGCCGCGGCGGTGACGGCAGCGGCCGCCAGCAGCTTGAGGAAGAAGTTCAGCCGCAGCAGCAGGCTCATGCCACCGCCTCCGCGGCTAAGGGCAGCGGCGCCGGCCAGCCCAGCGCCGCGAAGGCGGTGGAGCGCCAGCCCGCCTCCGGCGGCCCGTCATGGCGGATCCTGCCGCCATCCATGATCAGCAGCCGGTCGGCGACGTCGTCGATCAGCTCGAGGTCGTGCGAGACCAGCAGAGCGCCGCCGCCCCGGCCGCGCAGATCGTCGAGGAAACGATCGAGCAGCGCCCGACCGGCAAGGTCGCGCGCCAGCAGCGGCTCGTCGAGGATCACCAGCTCGGCCTCCGCCGCCGCGGCGCAGGCGAGACCCAGCACCGCCTGCTCGCGCGCCGACAGGGCGAAGGGGCTGTCCCCCGCCCGGCAGTCGAGGCCGAAGCGCATCAGCGCCGCCTGCGCCTTGGCGCGGACCTCGGCGCTGCCGACCGCGCGTGGATTGCCGGAGACGGCGAAGGCGGCCTCGTCCAGCACGGTCAGGTTGAACAGGATGCGCCGGACATTCTGCGGCACATAGGCGATGCGGCGGGCCCGGCGGGCGACGGTCCAGCCGCCGGCGTCCTCGCCGCCCAGCACGATGCGCCCGGCCGCAAGCGGCGACAGGCCCAGGATCGACTGGAACAGCGTGGTCTTGCCGGTGCCGTTCGGCCCGATCAGCCCTGCCACCTCGCCGGCCCGGACAGTGAGGTCGACGCCGTCCAACACCGGCCGGCCATCGCCGCGGCGCAGCCGGCTGACCAGTCCGATGGCCTCTATCAGGATCCGATCGGCGCCCGCGCCGCGGCGGCGGCTGCCGGCCCGGCGCCGCAGCGGCAGCAGCCCGTGGTCGAGCCACAGCCGGTCGTCGGTTGCCGCTTCGGCTATCGGCCGCGGCGTGCCCGCGGCGCCGTCCTTCTGCAGCAGCACGGCATCGGCGACTTCGGCCAACGCACCCGCATCCTGCTCCGCCGCCAGCAGCATCGGCAGATCCCCGCCCAGCCGGCCGAGCAGCCCGGCCAGGCGCCGCCGCGCCGCCGGATCGAGGCCGGTGGTCGGCTCGTCCAGCACCAGCAGCTCCGGCCCCGTCGCCAGCGCGGCGGCCAGGGCGACCATGCGCCGCTCGCCGCCGGACAGGGTCAGCACCCGGCGGCCGAGCAGAGCCTCGAGCGACAGGGCCGCGACCAGCTGCAGCACCCGGTCCCGCACCTGCAAGCCCGGCACGCCGCGGCTTTCGAGCGGGAAGGCGATCAGGTCCTCGACCCCGAGGTCCCAGAGCTGGTCGTCGAGGTTCTGAAACACGATACCGACGCGGCGGAACAGCTCGGTCCGGGGCAGGCCGCCCAGCTCGGCGCCGCCGAGGCGGACGGATCCGGCCAGCAGCGGCGGCCGGGACAGCTTCGGGATCACCCCGGCGGCCGCGGCCAGCAGGGTCGACTTGCCGGAGCCGTTGGCGCCGCACAGCAGCAGCCGCCCGCCCGGTTCAATCCGGAATGAGGTCGGCAGGATGGTGGGCTTCGCTGGGGCGAAGCCCATGCTCAGCGCTTCGATCTCCAGCACGCCCGGCGCCGGCCCTCAGAACCGGGTGATGCCGGCGGTCAGGCCGGACCCGGCCAGGATCTTCAGCGCCGGCTTCACCAGGAGCGGCGTGCCGATGATCATCGGCACGATGTCCGACAGGCCGAGATACAGCAGCCCCCACCAGAACGGGAAGATGCCGAGGAAGGCCAGGCTGGCCGCCACGGCGGCCACCATCACCAGCCCGACGACCAGGCAGGTGGCGGCGATCTTCGCCAGCCCGGCGGTGTCGATCGGCTTGCGGGCCGGGTCGAACAGCAGCCCGGGCGCGGCGCCGGTCAGCCCGACCATGAAGCCGTCGACGATCAGCGTGTGGGCCGGGATGAAGGTGCCGGCCAGCAGCGACCAGACCAGCGACCCGACATAGCCGCAGATGAAGCCGCTGCGGAACCCGAACAGGATGCCGACCAGCGGTGGCAGGAAGGCGAAGATGCGCCACTGGATGACGCCGGGCACCAGCTGGATCGGGTTGGCGTAGCACCACAGGACGCCGGTGGCGACGCCGGCGACCAGCGCCAGCACGATCGGGAACAGGATGTTGCGTTCGGTCTTGACGGTGGTGATGTCGGTCATGGCGGGACCTCGCTTTCGTCTCAAATTCGAAGCAAGGCCCGTGCCAGCCGCCGGAGGGCTCAAAACCGCCGGCTCCGCCCTCCCCTCGCCGCCTCCCGGTGGGGCACACTGCACAGAATGTGGTCAGCTTGCGCAGGCGGTCTCCGGGCGCAGCGGCGAGGCCAGGGCCAGCTCCGGCCGGATGCAGGCGCTGAGGTGCCCCTCCCCGACCGCCTGCAGCGGCGGCACGATCTCGGCGCAGGCCGGCAGGGCGTAGCGGCAGCGGGTGCGGAAGGCGCAGCCGGAGGGCGGCGACAGCGGGCTGGGCAGCTCGCCCTTCAGCAGGATGCGCTGGCGGCGCAGCGTCGGGTCCGGGATCGGCGCGGCCGACAGCAGCGCCTCGGTGTAGGGGTGGCGCGGCGTCTCGAACAGCGCCCGGGCCGGGGCGATCTCGATGATCCGGCCGAGATACATCACCGCCACCCGGTCGCAGATCTGCCCCACCACCGCCAGGTCGTGGCTGATGAACAGGATGGTCAGGTCCAGCCGCCGTTTCACCTCCATCAGCAGGTTGATGATCTGGGCCTGGACCGAGACGTCGAGGGCGGAGACCGGCTCGTCCGCCACCAGCAGCCGCGGCTCGGTCACCAGCGCCCGGGCGATGCCGATGCGCTGGCGCTGGCCGCCGGAGAATTCGTGCGGGAAGCGGTCGGCATGGCTGGCGGACAGGCCGACCGTCTCCAGCGCCGCCGCCACCCGGGCGGCCCGCTCCGCCGCCGGCGGCGGATCTTTCTGCACCCTGAGCGGCATGGCGACGATGCGGCCGACGGTCATGCGCGGGTTCAGCGACGCCGCCGGGTCCTGGAACACGAATTGCAGCCGCGGCCGGATCGGCTTCAACTGCCGGCGGCCGAGATCGGTGATGTCGGTACCCTCGAACAGCACCCGCCCGCCGGTCGGCCGCATCAGCCGCAAGAGGGTGCGGCCCAGCGTGCTCTTGCCCGAGCCGGATTCGCCGACCAGGCCCAGCACCTCGCCCTGCGTCACGGTGAAGGAGACGCAGTCGACCGCGCGCACCTGCAGCCGCTCGCGGCCGAACAGCGAGCCGCCGACCGGGAAGGACTTGCTGAGCTCCTGCAGCTCGAGGATGGGCGGCGGTGTCGTCATCATGCGCCTGCCGCCTCGATCTCGCGCCACCGAAGGCAGCGCACCACCCGGCCATCCGCCTCCTCCAGCGCCGGCACCGCGGCGTCGCAGGCGCCGGGCCGGGCGTGGCCGCAGCGCGGGTGGAAGGAGCAGCCGGGCGGCAGCCGGCCGGGGTCCGGGACGCTGCCGGGGATGGCCGGCAGCACGCCGCCGCCGAAATCCAGCCGGTCGATCCGCGGCACCGAGCGCAGCAGCCCCTGGGTGTAGGGCATGCGCGGCCGCTGCAGCAGCCCGACGGCGTCGCCGCGCTCGACGATCCGGCCGGCATACATGACCATGACGCTGTCCGCGATCTCGGCCACCACGCCGAGATTGTGGGTGACGAAGATGATCGCCATGCCGGTCTTGGCCTGCAGCGATTTCAAGAGGTCGATGATCCCGGCCTGGACGGTGACGTCCAGCGCCGTGGTCGGCTCGTCGGCGATCAGCAGGCTGGGGTCGCAGGCCAGGGCCATGGCGATCATCACCCGCTGGCGCATGCCACCCGACAGATGGTGCGGCCAGGCGGCCAGGCGCCGCCGCGGCTCCGGGATGCCGACCAGCTCCAGCAGTTCCTCGGCCCGGGCCAGGGCCTCGCGCCGGCCGAGGCCGCGATGGTAGGTCACCGCCTCGGCGATCTGGTCGCCGATCCGGTGCACCGGGTTCAGCGAGGTCATCGGCTCCTGGAAGATCATCGAGATCTCGTCGCCGCGCACCGCCCGCATCGCCTCGGGGGCGAGCCGCAGCAGGTCGCGGGCCCGGCCGTCGCGCCCGGCGAAGCGGACCGACCCCGTGATCGTGCAGCGCGGCGCCGGCGGCAGCAGCCGTAGCACCGCCAGGCTGGTGACGCTCTTGCCCGAGCCGGATTCGCCGACCAGCGCCAGGGTCTCGCCGCGGCGGACCGAGAAGGAGACGTCGTTGACCACCGTCACCGCCCCGGCTTCGCCGCGGAAGGTCACGGCCAGGTCGCGGACCTCGAGGATCGGGGCGTCGGTCATCACGTTTCCAGCCGGGCGTCGAGCGCGTCGCGCAGCCCGTCGCCGATGAAGTTGAAGCTGGTCACCGCCAGGGTGATGGCGATGCCCGGGACCAGGGCCAGCCAGGGCGCCGAGGTCAGGTATTGCTGGGCGTTGTTCAGCATGTTGCCCCAGCTCGCCGTCGGCGGCTGGATGCCGTAGCCGAGGAAGCTGATATAAGCCTCCATCAGGATGGCGCGGGCCACCGTCAGGGTGGCGGCGACGACGATCGGGCCGACGGCGTTGCGCAGCAGCTCGTCGACCATGATGCGGGCGTCCGACGCGCCCATCATCTCCGCCGCCAAAGTGAAGTCGCGCTCGCGCAGGGTGCGGATCTGGCTTTCGACCACGCGCGCCACCTCCATCCAGCTGGTCGCGGCGATGATCAGGGTGATGGTGATCGGGTCCGGCTTCAGCAGGGCGGCGAGGGTCAGCAGCAGGAAGACGGCGGGGAAGCACAGCATGGCGTCGACCAGGCGCATCAGCACCGCCCCGACGGCCCTTCCGTAATAGCCCGCCACCACCCCGACGGTGGAGCCGACGATCGTGCTGATCACCATCGCGGCGAAGGCGACGGACAGCGAGATCCGCCCGGCCATCAAGAGCCGGGCGCAGAGGTCGCGGCCGAGCGGGTCGGTGCCGAACAAATGCCACCCAGTCAGCGGCGGCGCGAAGCGGGCGCGCATGTCGATGCGCAGATCGTCGAAGGGCAGCAGCCAGGGCCCGGCGACGCAGGCCAGCACCAGCAGCAGGATGCAGGCGACGCCGATCATCGCGAGGCGGTGCCGGCGGAAGCGGCGCCAGCCACGGTTCCCGGTGCGGCGGGCGGTGTCGACGGCGGCGTTGGGGTCGGCGGCGGTCGCAGTCATCGTCCCTCCCCTCAATCCAGCCGGATGCGCGGATCGGCGACCGCGCAGAGGATGTCGGCCAGCAGATTGCCGAGCAGCACCAGCACGGCCGAAAACATCAGGATCCCCATCACCACCGGATAGTCGCGGTAGCCGAGGGAGTCGAGGAACAGCCGGCCCATGCCGGGCCAGGTGAACACCGTCTCGGTCACCAGGGCGCCGCCCAGCAGCGCCGGCAGCTCCAGCCCGGCCAGGGTGATCATCGGCAAGAGCGCGTTGCGCAGCGCATGCCGGATCAGCACCCGCTTCTCCGGCAGGCCCTTGGCCCGGGCGGTGCGGATGTAGTCCTGGTTGATCACGTCGATCATCGAGGCGCGCATGTAGCGGCTCCAGATCGCCACCTCGACCAGCGCCAGCACCAGGGCCGGCGCGATCAGGTGATGCAGGAAGTCGAGCAGCGACCCGTCGCCGACCGTGTACATGCTGCCGGCCGGCAGCCATTGCAGCCGGACCGAGAAGATGTAGATCACGACCAGGCCGAACCAGAAGGTCGGGATCGACAGCGCGACCATGGCCCCGACCGTTGCCAGCATGTCGGCGACGGAGTAGCGCCGGACCGCTCCCATGACGCCGATCCAGACGCCGAGCAGCACCGCGATCAGGATCGCCGTCGCCATCAGCTCGAGCGTGGCGAAGAGGTGTGAGCCGATAACCGAGAGCACCGGTGACTGGTCGCGGTAGGACCGCCCCCAGTCGCCGGTCAGCAGCCGGCTGGCCCATTCCCAGTATTGCACCGGCAGGGAGCGGTCGAGGCCCATGTCATGGGCGATCTCGGCCAGCCGCGCCTGGGTCATGCCCGGCACCAGGGCGAATTGCGACAGCGGGCCGCCCGGGGTCAGGTGCAGGATGGCGAAGCCGATCATCGACACGAGCCAGAGCAGCAGCAGGCTCTGCAGCACGCGGCCAAACAGGAATTGCGCCATCGCGTCCTCCTTACCCGGGCGATCGCCTCCCTCAGCTCGCCCAGTACCAGGTGCGGGCGTTCCAGCAATTCTCCTGGACGTTGACGTTGGGGGTGAAGCCAGTCAGCCCCTTCTTCACGCCCTGGACCATGGCGTATTGGAAGATCGGCAGGTAGGGCAGGTCCTTGCGCGTGAACTCCTGCATCTTGAAATAGGCCGCCTTGCGCTTGGCCGGGTCGACCGTCGACGCGCCCTCGGCCAGCAGCTTGTCGACATCGGCGCTTTCATACTGCGTCGTGTTCTGGCCGCCGCCGCCCTTGGCGCCGATCGAGCGGCTGGAGAAATAGTCGGTCGCATCCGGGTCCGGGCCGACCATGAAGTAGATCCCGACCATCGCCGTCTCGAACTTCGACTGCATCCAGTAATCGCCCCACATCACCGCCGGGGGCAGGTTGTTGATCGTCATCTTGACGCCGATGTCGAGCCAGTTCTGCTGCAGCAGCTGCTGCGCCTGCTCGCGCACATGGTTGCCGGCGGTGGTCGAGTTGACGAATTCGAGCCGCACGCCGTTCTTCTCGCGGATGCCGTCGCCGCCCGGTTTCCAGCCGGCGGCGTCCAGCATCTGCTTGGCCTTGTCGGGATCGTAGGCCTGCTTCGGCAGGTCCGGGTTGAAGGCCCAGGACTGCTTCGGCAGGAAGGATTCGGACGGTGACGGCAGGCCGTAATAGATGCTGTCGATGATGCTCTGCTTGTCCATCGCGGTGTACAGCGCCTCGCGCACCGCCGGGTCCTGGAAGATCGGCAGCCCCTGGTTGAGGGCGATGTTCTCGATGAAGGCCTGCGGCACCGGCGAGACGTCACGGTCGGCCAGGCCCTTGGCCTCCTCGTAATGGTCGGCGGTGATGCCCTGCAGGCCGATATAGTCGATGTCGCCGGTGGTGAACTGGGTGAACAGCACCGTCAGGTCGGGGATGTACTTGATCACCAGCCGTTCCAGATACGGCCCGTCCAGATGGTAGTCCTCATGCGCGGCCAGGGTGATGTGGTCGCCCGGCACGCGCTCGACCCATTTGAACGGCCCGGTGCCGACCGGCTTGGTGGCGAAGACGGACGCGTTCGGGTCGGCCTCCTTCTCCAGCAGGTGCTTCGGCACGATGAAGGTCCAGGACAGGATCGACGGATAGGGCGCGTAGGGCTTTTCCATCTTCCAGGTCAGCTCGGTCGGGCTGACCACCGTCAGGTCGCGCACCAGCTCGTGCCCGGCGCGGCGGGCGGCGCGGAACTTCGGGTTGTTGTTCAGGTCGATCGAGAACTTGACGTCCTCGGCGGTGAACGGCGTGCCGTCATGCCATTTGACGTTGTCGCGCAGCTTGATGCGCCAGGTCAGCCCGTCGGCCGAGACGCCGCCATTCTCCAGCGTCGGCACCTCGGCCGCCAGGTCGGGGACGAACTTGCCCTCGGGGTCGACCTGCCACAGCGGGCTGAACAGGTTGAAATAGACGCCCTCATCGACCTCGATGTGCAGCATCAGCGGGTTGAACACCGTCGGCTCCTGCGACAGGCCGATCACGGCCTGGCCGGTGGCTTTGGTGGGCGGCCCGGCAGCGCGGGCGGCCTTGACCCAGCCCTGGCCGGGGCCGAGCCAGACCGCCGTGCCGGCGGCGAGCCCCGCGGCCAGCAGGCGGCGGCGGGTGGTCTGGGCGAATGGAAGATCCCTGGTGTCGTCGGTCATGGTGAAGCTCCCTTATTCGTTGCCTCCAAGGCCCGGCGGGGGCGGGTCTGTGCCCGTCTCCCCGCCCGGCCGTCTCACACCCCGGCCATCGGCCGAGGCTTCGATCCATCGGTAAAGYGTGAGAAGCGGAAATCCTTCGGGTCGACGATCGGACGGGCGCCGGTCGCCAGGTCCGCGGCCAAGTGCCCGGCGCCGGGGCCTATGCCGAAGCCGTGGCCGGAGAAGCCGGTCGCCACCACCAGGCCCGGCACCGCCTCGACCGTCGAGATCACCGGCACCGCATCGGGCGTGACGTCGATCAGCCCGGCCCATTCCTGCACCACCTTGGCCCCGGCGAAGGCCGGGAACTGCTTGGCCAGGGCGTCCATGGCCTTGCGATTGGCGGCGCGGTCCGGCTCCGGGTCCAGCACCCGGGCCTTCTCATAGGGCGAGACCTGGTCCAGCGGCACCGGCGCCGCCTCGCGCCACTCCTGCAGGAAGCGGTCGTCGAGCCGGATCTTCAGCCCCGACCATTCCATCCGCAGCGCGGGCAGGAAGTCGTTGAAGAAGCGGACGCTGTCCGGCACCAGCGGGGCGATGTTGGAGTTGCCGTTGGCGATGGTGTAGCCGCCATCCTGGCGCTTGCGCAGCGCGAACTCCTTCGACCACATCGCCGTCTCCGGCGCGCCCTCCAGCGGCGCCGTGCGCTGCACGCTGGCCCGGACCTTGAGCTGCGGCAGGGTCAGGCCGAGATCCTTGAGGAAGCGCCGCGACCAGGCGCCGCCGGCCACGATCACGCTGTTGCAGGCGATGCGGCCGCGTTCGGTGACCACCCCGGCGATGCGCCCGCCGGCCCGGTCGACGCCGCGCACGGCGCAATCGGTCAGGATCGCGGCGCCGGCCCGGCGTGCGGCGCGGGCGATGGCGGGGGCGGCGCGCTGCGGCTCCGCCCGCCCGTCGGAGGCGGAGTACAACGCCGCCTTCCAGCGCCCGCCGGCACCGGGCATCAGCCGGTCGAACTCGGCCGGGGAGATCAGCCGGGCGTCGAGCTGATAGGGCCGCGCATGCTCCAGCCAGGCCTCATACTCCGCGATCTCCTTATCGGTCTCGATCGCGAACAGGATGCCGCTCTGACGGAAGCCAGTCTCGGCCTCCACCGTCTGGTTCATGCCCTCCCACAGCCGCATGCTCTCGATCACCAGCGGGATCTCCCGCGGATCGCGCCGGGTCTTGCGGCACCAGCCCCAGTTGCGGCTCGACTGCTCGCCGGCGATGTGGCCCTTCTCGCACAGCGCCACCGAGACGCCTCGCTGCGCCAGGGCCAAAGCGGCGCTGGTGCCGATGATGCCGCCGCCGACGATGACCACGTCGGCGCGCTGCGGCAGCACGGCATCCGGCTCGACGCTGTCGACCTGCAGCCCCATCAGCGGCCTCCCCGCACGGTGATGACATGCATCGGGCTCACCAGCTGTCCTCCAGGGTCGAATTGATCGGGATCTCGGCGATGCTCGCCGTGTCGGGCAGGTCGAGCAGGAAGGCGACGATCCGTGCCACGTCCTGCGGCTGGGTCATCGCCTCGGGCGGCCGGTTGGCGAGGCCCGCGGCCATGTCGGTGGCGACGAAGCCGGGGCAGATCGCGGTGGCGCGCACGCCCTCGTCCCAGCCGGCATGGCGGATCGCATGGGTCATCGCCAGCGCCGCGAACTTGCTGACGGCATAGAGACCGGAGGTCGCCGACTTCACCCGCTTGCCCGACAGCGAGGCGATGGTGACGACGCGGCCATGGCCCGAGGCGACGAGATGCGGCCAGGCCGCCCGCACCAGCCGCAGCGGCGACTTGACGTTGACCTGGATCAGGTCGTCGAGGTCGGCGTCATCGGCCGCGATCACCGTCTTCGGGATCATGATGCCGGCATTGGCGATGACCGCGTCGATCCGGCCGAACCGCTCGGCCGTGGCCTCGGCCCAGAGCCGCTCGGAGTCCGGGTCGCGGGCGTCGAAGCGGTGGACCAGGGCGCCGTCGGACGGCGTCAGCCGCGCCGGGTCGCGGGCGCCGAGGCTGAGCCGCCAGCCGGCGCTGGCCAGGGCGGTCGCGATCTCGGCGCCGATGCCGCGGCCGGCCCCGGAGATCATGGCGACGCGGGCGGTCGTGTCAGACGACATGGAGGTGCCTTCCGTCAACGCCTGCTGTCGGATGCTCCCATTCCCCAGCCAAACCCCAACGCGTCCCCCCTCCCCTCGCGGGACGGGGGACAGGCGTCGTCGTTGGAGCGCGTTGCCTCTCCCGCTTGCGGGAGAGGTCGGACATCCGAAGGATGTCCGGGTTAGGGCCGTCGTGGTCTTGCCGAAGGAGCGGCCTTGCCAACAGCGAGCAAACGACCCGTTCACCATTCCGGCGCCGCGGCTCGGATGATCGCGGCCGCTGGCCCTCACCCGGAGCCGCTTCGCGTCTCCGACCTCTCCCGCAAGCGGGAGAGGCAACGCAAGCTACAGAGGCTAATCCCCCGGCGGCGCCTGCTCGACATAGCCGACATAGACCTTGCGCAGCAGGTGCAGCAGGTCGGCCTGTTCCTCCCCGCTCAGGATCGAGAAGAACTCGGCGGACTGCCGTTGAGCGACAGCGCGCACCTGCCCGGCCACACGCTGCCCCTTCGGTGTCAGGTACAACTCGCGGGCCCGGCGCTCCTCCGGCGAGATCTTCTGCTCGACCAGCCCGGCCTGCTGCAGCTGGTCCAGCAGCCGGCCCATGGCCGAACGGTCCTTCAAGATGAAATGCGCCAGCACCGAGGGCCGGATGCCCGGGTTGCGGCCGACCAGCAGCAGCGTCGAGATCTTGCCGGTGCCGCCCGCCACCTCGAGCGCCGCCATCTGCTCGTCCAGATCGCGGCTGACCAGCATGTTGACGGTGCGGACGTAGAAGCTGAGCAGGTCGGTGAAGATGTCGAAGTCGATCTCCGAGAAGTCGATCGTCTTCGGGACCTGCGGATTGCGCCGCGGGCCGGCGCGGCCATCGCTCGTGGCGGACATAGCCGTCCTTGGTTTCGCTGAGGTGGGTCAAACCGGGGGTCCGCATGGTCAGAAGGGCGGCGGGTCGAGGCCGTCGCGGCGGGCGGCGCGCTGGTCGCGGATCCGCGACCAGGCCAGCATGACGCGCGGCATGAAGCTCATATAGACGGGCGTGCGCTGCAGCTTCTCGATCGGCAGCGCCAGGTCCCGCGGCGGCGTTCCCGTCGCCCAGTCGGCCAGAACCGTGCCCATCATCGTGCCGGTCGGCACGCCGCGGCCGGAATAGCCGAGCGAGGCGATCACGCCCGGCGCCAGGCCGTACAGCCGCGGGAAGGTGCGCGGCTGCATGTCGAGCGCGCCGGTCCAGCTGTACTGGAAGTCGACATCGCCGATCTGCGGCAGCAGCCATTGCAGCTTCCGGCGCATCAGGTCGTGGGTATATGTCGGATCCGTGCCACGCCGCCCCTCGACGAACAGCGAGGTCACCAGCCGCCCGTCCTTGTCGAATTTCCAGATCGAGATGTCGCGCCGGCTGTCGACCACGGTGTTGTTCTCCGGCGCGATCGTCCGCCGGACGTTGTCGCCGAGCGGCTTGGTCGCCAGCACGGCGACGCCGAGCCGGGCGAAGCTCTGCTCCAGCCCCGGCCAGTAGCCGTCGGTGTAGGCGCCGGTGCCGCACATCACCTTGTCGGCGACGACGGCGCCGGTCGGCRTTTCGACCCGCCAGCGCCCGCCCTGCGGCCGGATCGCGGTGACCGGCGAGCCGGTGAAGACCCGGGCGCCGCGCGACATCGCCGCCCGCGCCAGGCCGCGGGCGTAGCCGAGCGGGTTGAGATGCCCGCCCTCCGGATGGATCCAGCCGCCGCAGAAGCGCGGCGACCCGGTCAGGCGCTGGGCCTCGTCGCGGTCCAGCATCCTCGTGGCCTTGCCGACCGCAGCATACTCCCGGCAGCGCCGCTCCAGCTTCGCCAGGGCGGCGGTGGCGTGGGCGGCGTGGATGTAGCCGGTCTGCACCGCCTCGCAGTCGATGCCGTAGCGGCGGATGATGTCGAAGACCAGGTTGGCGGCGTTGGTCTGCCGCTCGATCAGCCGTTCGGCGAAGGGCTCGCCCAGGATGCGCCGGACGGTGGCGATCTCATGGACATGAAAGGTCGGCGTGCAATGGCCGGCGTTGCGGCCGGATCCGCCATGGCCGATCTGCGCCGCCTCCAGCACCACCGCGCCGACGCCGCGCTCGCCGAGATGCAGCGCGGTCGACAGGCCGGTGTAGCCGGCGCCGATGACACAGACCGGCGCGTCGATGGTGCCGTCCAGCGCCGTCGTCTCCGGCGCTGCGGCCGCCGTGGCGAACCACAGCGACGGCTCAAGTGGTGTCTTGTGCATCATGTCCTCCTCATCCTGGAAGAACTGACACAATTCCGATGAGAGAACGCAGAATGCCTATCGCAGGCGCATCATGCCTTCTTTTTCACCAGAACTTGGCGCGGCAGCATGCGATCAAGCAAGTCCGGATCTGAGACCGGTCTCAGGATTGATCGTTTCTTGGCAACTGAGATTATGATTGTGATCGTCCACTATCGACGGAGTCAAGTGTCAAGTGAGGGATTGATGCTCGTCCCCTCAGGCGAAGGAGGACTGGTCCAGCGTGGTCGCGGAATAGAAGCTGAGGCCGCCCGGCAGGTTGCGGAACCCTTGCAGCGCCTTGCGCATGGCGAAGCCCTGGGCCCGGTAGGCCAGGGTCACCATCGGCGCCTGGTCCAGCACCAGCTGGCCGGCCTTGGCGTAGATCTCCTTCCGCTTCGCCGTGTCGAACTCGCCCCGCCCCGCCGCCAGCAGCTCGTTCAGCCCGGGCACGGTGATGCCAGCGCTGCGGATATAGGACGGCGACAGCGAGGAATCGACGAAGGAGGACAGGCTTTCCGGGTCCGGGCTCTCCATCGCCGTGCCCATCACCGCGAACTCGTATTGCCCGCGATTGCCCAGGCTGACCCGGGTCGGCCAGTCCGGCATGTTGAGCTCGACCTGGATGCCGAGCTCGGCCAGGTTCTGCTGGATCACCTCGGCCGTGCTCTTGTGCATGCCGTACTGGGCGGTCGACAGCAGGGTGCAGGAGAAGCCGTCGGCCACGCCGGCCTCAGCCAGGAGGGCCTTTGCCTTGTCGAGGTCATGGCGCCAGCCATGCGCCGCCGCTTCATCATAGAAGGGGGTCTCCGGCGGGAAGGGTAGCCCCTCCAGCGGCGCACCGCGGCCGAAGAAGGCGGCCTGCACGATCTCGTCGCGTTTGATGCCGAGCGCCACCGCCTTGCGGATGCGCGGGTCGGCGAAGGGCCCGGCCTTGCCGTTGAAGGTCAGGTACATGAAGGGGCCCAGCTGGTTGTCCAGCTTCAGGTTCTGGTCGGCCTCGATCGACTGCATCGACTGCCATGGGACGTAGTCGATCAGGTCGACATCGCCAGCCTGCAGCGCCGCCACCCGCAGGGTCTCGTCCGGATAGGCGATGACCTTGACCGCCTTCAACTTCGGCAGGCCGGGCTTGTAGTATTTGTCGAAGGCGACGAGGTCGAGCGAGACGCCGCGCTCCTGCCCCTGCAGCACGAACGGCCCGGCGCCGCTGCCGAGCGGGTCGTCGGCGGTCGACCCCTTCGCCACGATCGGCATGTAGTAGTTGGCGAACCAGTGCGGCACGCACACGGTCGGCTGCTTCATCACCAGGCGCACGGTGCGGTCGTCCGGCGTCTCGACCCGCTCCACCCCCTGCAGCTGGGTGCGCAGATAGGCGGTCGATTTCTCGCCGGCGACCTGCTCGATGTTCCACTGGATGTCGGCGGCGGTGACCGGGGCGCCGTTGTGGAAGAAGGCCTGGCGCAGTCGGAACACCCAGGCCTTGTCGCCCTCCGGCTGCCAGCTCTCGGCCAGCTCGCCCTGCAGGCTGCCGTCGGCGGCGTAGGACAGCAGGCCGCGATGCAGCAGCGCCGCGACCGATCCCGCCGCGCCGCCGGAATTGATCCAGGGCTGCAGATTCGGCGGATAGCTGGAGAGGCCGAAGCGCAGCGTGTCCGGCGACGCCTGGCCCCAGGCCGGCAGGCGCAACGCCGGCAGCACGGCGCCGGCGGCGAGCCCGGTGGCGAGCAATGTGCGACGGGACAGCAGCATGATGGCCTCTCCCTGTTTGTTGTCGTGGTCAGAGCACGGCGCCGTAGACCCTCTGCGCCGTCTCCCGGTCGATCCGTCCCTCGGCGACATCGCGGCGGACCGCCTCGGCCGCGCGCCCGGCCGGTGGGCCGTAGCCGCCGGCGCCCGGCGTGATGATCTCGATGACATCACCGCGCTTCAGGTCGCCATTGCCGTGGTCGAACGGGGCGACGCCGGGGCCGAAGACGAAGCCGCCGCGGCCGCCCGCCATCCCGCCCTCCAGCCCCCAGGGCGCGGAGCGCAGGCGCGAGCCGTCGATATGCACACGGCAATCGGCCTCGGCCCGGTAGACCCGGCTCAGCCCCATGCCGCCGCGCTGCGTTCCCGGCCCGCCGGAGCCGTCGACCAACTCGTAGCGCAGCAGGGTCAGCGGATATTCCAGCTCCAGCGCCTCGGCCGGCAGGTTGGAGGTGTTGGTCATGTGGACATGGACGCCGTCGAGCCCGTCCTTGCCCGCCCGGGCGCCGCTGCCGCCGCCGATGGTCTCGAGATAGACCCACAGGCCGCCGGTCTTCGGGTCGCGCCCCATGAAGGTGGCCGAGGCGCAGGAGCCGTTGCTGGCCGCGGTCAGCCGCTCCGGCACCGCCTGGGCCAGGGCGCCGTGGATCAGGTCGGCGATGCGCTGGCAGGTCGCCACCCGGCCGTTGACCGCCGCCGGATGGACGCAGTTCAGCACCGTGCCCTCTGGCGCCGTGACCGTCAGCGGCCGCGCCAACCCGGCATTGGGCAGGATGGTCGGGTCGACCACGGTCTTCACCGCGTAGTAGACCGTCGACAGCAGCGCCGTGTAGACGACGTTGAGCCCGCCGCGGACCTGCGGCGGGCTGTCGAAATGCAGCGTCATCTCGTCGCCGGCCACGGTGATCTCGACTGCGAAATCGAGCTCGCCGTCCAGCTCCGGGTTGTCGAAACGGTCGTTGAAACGGTAGGTGCCGTCCGGGATCGCGGCGATGCCGGCGCGCATCTTGCGCTCGGCATAGTCCTGCAGCGCGGCGCCGGCCGCGAGGACGACGTCGACGCCGTATTTGGCGCACAGCGCCGTCATCCGCTGCACGCCCAGCCGGTTGGCCGCCATCTGCGCCCGCAGGTCCGACAGCCGCTCGCGCGGGACCTGGCAGTTCAGCAGCACCAGCTCCTGCACATCGGCCTGCAGCTGGCCGGCGCGGTACAGCCGGATCGGCGGGATCCGGATCCCCTCCTGGTAGATATGGGCGTGGCCGCGGTCGGCGAAGTCGGCGTGATGGGCGGTGTTGACCGCCCAGGCCACCATCCGGCCGTCAACGAAGATCGGCTCGGCCAGCACGATGTCGGGCAGATGGGTGCCGCCGCCCTCATAGGCGTCGTTGCCGATGAACACGTCGCCCGGCCGCATCTGGTCCAGCGGGTGGCGCTTCATGATGTGCGGGATGATGCCGATGAAGCTGCCGAGATGCATCGGGATGTGTTCGGCCTGGCACAGCGTGTTGCCGGCCAGGTCGAACAGCGCGGTGGAGCAGTCGCGCCGCTCCTTGATGTTGGTCGAGTAGCTGGCCCGGACCAGCGCCTCCCCCATCTCCTCCGCGATCGAGGCGAAGGCGCTGCCGATGACCTCGACCGTGATCGGGTCGAGCGCGGCCTCGCTCCGCTGCGGGACGGCGACGCTCATCGGACCTCCAGGACCAGGTTGAGATAGGGTTCGACACGGGCCGTCATGCCCGGAAGGATGATGGTGGTGCTGTCCATCTGCTCGACCACGGCCGGGCCGGCGATGCGGTTGCCGGGCTTGAGCTGGGCGCGGTCATAGACCGGGCAGGACACCCAGCCCCCCGCCTCCGGCAGCCAGACCTCGCGCACGCCGGTGACGGCGTGGCCCGCCTCCGGTCCCGCATCGGGCTGCGGCTGGAAGCTGGCCTTGGTGACGACGCCCGCCGCCTCGACCCGGAAGGTGACCAGCTGCACCGGCTCGCCCGCGGCGACGAAGCCGTATTGCCGCTCATGCGCCTTGGCAAAGCCCGCCGCCAGCGCCTCCAGCGTCGCCGGCCCGACCGGCCCGTCCGGCAGCGCCACCGGCAACTCGTAGTTCTGGCCGGCATAGCGCATGTCGACGGTGCGGGTGACCCGCCGGGCGCCCTGCGGCACCTCCTCCTGCGCGAACCACGCCTCGGCCCGGACCAGCAGCCCGTCGAAGGCGGCCTCAACCGCGGGCAGCGCCGCCGGGTCCAGCGTGGTCAGCCGGGTGGCCGCGAAATCGGCACGCAGGTCGGTCAGCAGCAGCCCCATGGCGCAGAGGATGCCCGGAGTCTGCGGCACCAGGATGCGGCCGATGTCGAGCTCCTTGGCCATGCGGGCGGCGTGCAGCGGGCCGGCGCCGCCGAAGGCCATCAGCGTGTAGTCGCGCGGGTCGTGGCCGCGCTGCACGCTGATGACGCGGATCGCCTTGGCCATGTTGGCGGTGACCACGGTCAGGATGCCCTGCGCCGTCTCCATCGGCCCCAGGCCCAGCCGCTGCGCCAGCCGGCCGATCGCGGCCTCGGCCAGGTCGCGCCGCACGGCCATGCGGCCGCCCAGCAGCGACACCGGGTTCAGCGTCTGCAGCACGACATTGGCGTCGGTCACCGTCGGCTCGTCATTGCCGTGGCCGTAGCAGACCGGCCCCGGAAAGGCCCCGGCGCTGCGCGGCCCGACCTTGAGCAGGCCGCCGCTGTCGACAGTGGCGATCGAGCCGCCGCCCGCCCCGACCGTGTGGATGTCCAGCATCGGCGCCTTGATCGGATAGCCATGCACCACCGCCTCGCCGGCCAGGCGGCACTGCCCGCCGGCCAAGAGCGCGACATCGGTGCTGGTGCCGCCCATGTCGAAGGTGATCAGGTCCGGGAAGCCGGCGATCGCCCCGATCGCCTGGGCCGCTACGACGCCGGTGCTGGGGCCGGACAACACGGTGCGGACCGGCAGCCGCGCCGCCGTCTCGAAGCTGATGACGCCGCCATTCGACTGGGTCAGCCGCGGCGCCGCCTTGACCCCGATCTCCGCCAGCCGCCGGCCCAGGCGCTCGATATAGCCGCGCATCACCGGGCCGAGATAGGCGTTCACCACGGTGGTCGAGACCCGCTCATATTCGCGGAACTCCGGCGCCACGCCATGCGAGGCGCAGGCGAAGGCCTCCGGGAACTCCTCGGCCAGGATTCGCAGCGCCGTCTCCTCATGCTCGCTGCGGACGAAGCCGTACAGGAAGCTGACCGCCACCGCCTCGACCCCGGCCGCGCGCAACTGGCGCACCGCCCGGCGCAGCGCCGCCTCGTCCAGCGGGGTCTCGACCGAGCCGTCATGGCGGATGCGCTCCGGGATGTCGATGCGCAGGTCGCGGCTGACCAGCGTCTCGGGCTTGTCGGCCTGCAGATCGTACAGGTCCGGGCGCTTCTGCCGGCCGATCTCCAGCAGGTCGCGGAAGCCGTCGGTGGTGAGCAGGCCGGTGCGGACGCCGCGGTGCTGGATCAGCGCGTTGGTGCCGACCGTGGTGCCATGGCCGAAATAGCCGATCTCGCCGGGCGCGGCGCCGACCCGGGCCGCCCCCTCCTCCACCCCCTGGACGATGCCGCGGGATGGGTCGTCCGGGGTCGAGGAGACCTTCCAGACGTCGAGCCGCCCGCTCGTGTCGTCGAACAGGCAGACGTCGGTGAACGTCCCTCCGGAATCCACGCCAATGCGCCAAGCCATGCGAGGTGACCTCACGAAACCGAAGAACCAGAAACCATCGCGCGCCTCCTGAGCCGCGGCCCGCAGTAGGACCTTGGCGAAGCACGCATGGCGGAACGGGGCGGGTCGACGGTGCCCGGACCGTCCGGCAATCGCGAAACGATGCTAGGCAGCCTCGCGCCGTCATGGAAAATTCATTTATTCGAGCTTTCCATTCCGAAACGGAATGAGCAGGGACCCATGCACAAGATCAAGATCCGGCACCTCGAGACCCTGATGGTGTTCATGAAGACCGGATCGGTGACCGAGGCCGCGGCGGCCTTGGGCACGACTCAGCCGAACGCCAGCAAATCGCTGAAGCAGCTGGAGGATTCGATCGGCATCTCGCTGTTCCAGCGAAGCGGCGGCCGGCTGCAGCCGACGCCGGAGGCCGAGATCCTGTTCACCCATGCGGCCCGGCTGATGGAGGAGCTGACCTTCTTCGAGACCCTGTCGGTCGATCTGGCGCGGCTAAAGAGCGGCTTCGTCCAGGTCGCGACGCTCGCCACCTTCGGCGTGGCGCTGCTGCCGCTGGTGGTCGAGGGCTTCAACACCCGCTATCCGGACGTGTTCGTCCAGATCGACATCCTCGATTCCGACAAGATCCATTCCTTCGTCAGCCGCGGCAACTACGACCTCGGCCTGGTCCACCACCCGAGCCAGGAGATGGACCTGATGGCGCAGACGCTGCGCACCGGGTCGATGGTCTGCATCATGCCGCCGGCGCACCCGCTGGCGCGACAGGCCGGGATCAAGGCGTCCGACTTGGCGGGCCTGCCGCTGATCACCTATCCGAAGACCCTGCCCTTCGGCGCCGCGGTCGCCAAGACGCTGGCGGATGAGGGCGTGCAGATCCGCAACCCGCTGTCGGCCAATCACAGCCATGTGGTGCGCAAGCTGGTCGAGCGCGGCCGCGGCCTGGCCCTGGTCGACGAGTTCTCGGTCTGGGACGCGGCGGCGGCGCCCGGCATCGCGATCCGGCCCTTCATCCCCCGCATCCCGGTCTCGATCGGCCTGATCGTGCCGAAGCGCCGGCCGCTGTCGCTCGCCGCCCAGGCCTTCCTCGCGACGCTGCAGGATGCGCTGGCCGCGCCGCCGTTGTAGCAGTGCCGCGAGTGCGGAACTCCCGCATCTCATTTGCTTGATACAAATGCGGAGATCCCGCACTATCCCCTCATGAAGACGCCGACGGCATTCGATTGGGATGACGCCAAGGCAAACGCCAACTTGGCCAAACACGGCATTCCATTAACCTTCGCCGTCCGGGTGTTCCTCGATCCGGCTCACGTGATCGAGGAAACCATCCGCGCCGAGGACGGTGAGGCTCGCCACAAGGCGATCGGCGCCATCGGCGGCAAGCTATACGCCGTCGTCTTCACAATGCGCGGCGACGCCTGCCGGCTGATCTCGGCCCTGCGGACGAACCGGAAAGAGGATCGGATCTATGGCTAGGTTCACGCTGGACCCGAAGAACCCGCCCGAGCTGACGCCGGAAGAGCAGGCCCGGCTCGAGGCGATGACCGACGAGGAGATCACGGCCGCCGCCCTGAGCGATCCCGACAATCCGCCGATGACCGAGGAGGAGATCGACCGGATCGCGGCGGCCCGGGCCGCCAAGATCGCGCGCCAGCGCACGGGCCTGACACAAAGGGAGTTCGCCCGGCGCTACCGGATCAATTTCGGCCGGCTGCGGGATATCGAGCAGGCCCGTAATGCCCGGGCCGACAGCGCCCTGGTCGCCTATCTGACGGTGATCGCCCACGACCCGGAGGCCGTCGACCGCGCCCTTTCGGTCACTGCAACATAGCCAAGCGCTCCAGCATCCGTGCGTAAAAGGCCGGTGCGTCGCATCCGGTCAGCCACAGGCCGTTGGCCGGGCGGCCGGAGATGCCCCACCAGTCGACCACGGTCATGCCCAGGGTCAGCGCCGATGCCGTCTCGATCTCGACATTGCAGCGCCGGCCGGTGAACAGCTCCGGCCACAGCAGGTAGCCGACCGCCAGCGCATCATGCAGCGGCCGGGTGGCGGTGCCGTATTTCTCGTTCCCGAAGCGCTGGAAGAACCGCATCATCCCGGCCCCGGCGGCCCCGACGCGGGTGCCCAGCGCCGCCAGGTCGGCGGTCCAGCTGTCCGGCGTCGGCGCCGCATAGGTGCAGTCGATCGGCACGACGACCAGGTCGATGCCGGCGCCGAACACGATGGCGGCGGCGTCGGGGTCGACCAAGATGTTGAATTCCGCCGCCGGGGACATGTTGCCGCCCTGGAAGAAGCCGCCGCCCATCAGCACGATGCGGCGGATCTTGCGGGCGATGGCCGGGCAGCGGCGGAGCGCCATCGCGATGTTGGTCAGCGGGCCGACCGGCACCAGGGTGATCGCGCCATCCGGCCGGGCCAGCAGCGTCTCGACCATCCAGTCGACCGCATGGCCGGGCTCCGGCGGCCGCGCCGGGACCGGGAAATCCCAGCCGTCCAGGCCGGTCTTGCCGTGCACCTCCTCGGCGAAGCGGGCGGGCCGCAGCAGCGGCCGCTCGCAGCCGGCCCGCACCGGGATCTCCGGCCTTCCGGCCAGCTCCACCACCCGCCGGGCGTTCGCGGCGGTGACCCCGACCGGCACGTTGCCGGCGACGGTGGTGAGGCCGAGGACCTCGAGCTCCGGCGACGCCAGCGCCAGCAGGATGGCGAAGGCGTCGTCCTGCCCCGGATCGGTGTCGATGATGATGGCTTCGGCCAAACTCGCCTCCTCGTTCTTCAGAAAAATGTATACAAAAATTAGTTTCTGTATACAGATATCCCAAACAGGGGAGCTTGCGCATGGGTCGGGGAGAATTCTCGAACATCCCGGTGCTCGACGTGTCGCCGCTGCGCGGCGGCGCGAGGCCGGAGGACCGGGCCGGCACGGTGGCCGAGCTGCGCCGGACGCTGGAGACCATCGGCTTCGTCTACCTGGCCGATCACGGCGTGCCGGCGGAGCTGGGCGAGCGGCTGCACCGGCTGTCGGTGCAGTTCCACGACCTGCCGGCCGAGACCAAGCTGCGCATCCGCATGAACGAGGCGCATCGCGGCTACATGCCGTTCAGCACCTCGACCATCGTCACCTCCTCCGTCGCCGCGGTCACCAAGCCGAACCAGAGCGAATCCCTGATGGTGATGCATGACCTGGCCGAGGACGACCCGGCGCAGGGCGAGCCGCTGCAGGGCCCGAACCAGTGGCCGGCGGAGATCCCGGAGCTGCGGCAGGCGGCGCTCGACTACATGCGGGCGATGTCGGCACTGGGCCGCGACATGGCGGTGGCGATCGCCGAGGCGCTGGGCCTGCCGCCGACATATTTCCTGCCCCACTTCGACCGCCCGACCCTGTTCCTGCGCCTGCTGCACTATCCCGAGCAGCAGCGCGAGGAAGGGTTGTTCGGGTCGGCCCCGCACACCGACTACGGCTTCATCACCCTGCTGGCGCAGGATTCGGTGGGCGGGCTCGAGGTCCGCAACCGCGCCGGCGACTGGATCCCGGCGCCGCCGATCCCCAACACCTTCGTGATGAATGTCGGCGACATCCTGGCGCGCTGGTCGAACGACCGCTTCGCCTCGACCCCGCACCGGGTGCTGAACCTGAGCGGCCGCGAGCGCTATTCGCAGCCCTTCTTCTATGACCCGTCGATGGACACGGTGGTCGATTGCCCCGCCGCCATCCTGACCCCAGGCGAGGCGCCGCGCCACCCGCCGGTGCGCTACGGCGACTATCTGCTCGACCGGCTGAACAAGAACTACGCGTACCGCAAGAAGGCGTCCTGAGAACGCCAAGGGACCCGGCAGAGGTCCCATTGGGAGGCGCCGCCCGGGTCGGCGGTCCACAGCGAGGCCACGAACAGCGGAGATTGAGACATGCAGCCCACTCGACGGCAGGTTGTCATGGCATGCGCGGCCCTGATGGGCCCGGCCATGCTGCGTTTCCCGGCCCTGGCGGCCGCGGCGCAGGAGCTGGTGATCACCACCTATGGCGGGGTCTGGGAGGCGTTCTGGCGCAAGAGCCTGGTGCCTGCCTTCGAGACCTCGACCGGCGCCAAGACCAAGCTCGACATCGGCTTCGGCCGCACCTTCACCTCGACCCTGCGGGCCGCCGGCAAGGACCAGCCGCCCTATTCCATGGTGATGATGAACGAGGTCTTCGCCTCGCTGCTGCGCAAGGAAGGGTATTTCGAGAAGTTCGACCTCTCGCTGGTGCCGCACTACAAGGATCTGTACCCGATCGCCCAGACCGGCGACGGCTGGGCCGCGGTCGGCATGATCTCGCCGCTGGGCCTCGGCTACCGCACCGACCTGGTCCAGACCCCGCCGAAATCCTGGAAGGATTTGTGGACCAACCCGGAGTTCCAGGGCCGCATCGGCCTCTACAACATCGTCAACTCCGCCGGCAAGGCGATGGTCATGCTGACCGGCAAGCTGTTCGGCAGCGGCCCGCAGGACCTGGACAAGGCCTATGAGAAGCTGAGTGAGCTGGCGCCCGTGCTGCAGACCGACTTCAACATGTCGACCCTGATGTCGACCGGCGAGATCGTGGTCGCGCCCTATGATTTCGGCGAGATCGCGCGGCTGAAGCACCAGGGGCTGCCGGTCGACTGCATCGTGCCGGAGGAAGGCCTGCTGATGTGGGACCAGACCTTCAGCATCTGCGCCAACGCCCCGGCGCGGGAGCTGGCCTACAAATACATCGATTTCATCCTGTCGCCGGAGACGCAGCTGATGCTGGCGCGGGAGTTCTTCGTCTCCCCAGTCAACCGCACGGTCGAGGTGCCGGAGGACCTGCGCGCCGACGTGCCGGTCTATGGCGAGCAGATGAGCAAGATCCTGACCTGGGACTGGGATTGGGTGAACGCCAATGCCACCGAGATGACGGAACGCTGGAACCGGACCTTCCAGTGACAGCGGTCGTCATTTCAGAGCTGACCCGCAGCTTCGGCGCGGCCCGCGCGGTCGACCAGCTGTCGCTGTCGATCGCAAGCGGCGAGTTCGTCTCGCTGCTGGGCCCGTCGGGCTGCGGCAAGACCACCACGCTGAAGCTGATCGCCGGCTTCGAGGAGGCCGAGCACGGCAGCATCGCCTTCGACGGGCGCGATGTCTCGGCCCTGCCGCCGGAGCGGCGGGACATCGGCATGGTGTTCCAGTCCTACGCCCTGTTCCCGCACATGACCGTGGCCCGCAACCTGGCCTTCGGGCTGGAGATGCGGAAGGTGAGCCGGGCCGAGATCGCAACCCGTGTCGCCAGGGTGCTGGAGATGGTGCAGTTGCGCGGGATGGAGGAGCGCTATCCGCGCGAGCTCAGCGGCGGCCAGCAGCAGCGCGTCGCCCTGGCCCGGGCGCTGGTGATCGAGCCGAGCATCCTGCTGCTGGACGAGCCGCTGGCCAATCTCGACGCCCGGCTGCGCGACGAGATGCGGGTGTTCATCCGCGACCTGCAGCGGCGGGTCGGCATCACCACCATCTACGTCACCCACGACCAGGCCGAGGCGATGACGATGTCCGACCGCGTCGTGGTGATGTTCGGCGGACGCATCGTCCAGGCCGGCGCGCCCGAGGCGATCTACGAGCGGCCGGCCGATGCCAGGGTGGCCAGCTTCGTCGGCCAGGCCAACCTGCTGCCCGGCATCGTCGTGGCCAACGGCGCCGACGCCAAGATCCGCACCGTGTTCGGCGACCGTGCGGCCGACGGGCTGAACGGCACCGCGCCGGGCACCCCGGTCAGGGCCCTGCTGCGGCCGGAGGCGATCACCCTTGCCCCCGCCGGCATCGGCACCACGGCGACGGAGGGCGTGGTCGAGGGCCGCTACTATCTGGGCAACATGGTCAATTACCGCATCCGGCTGCCGGACGGCAGCGATGTCGAGGCCCACAGCCTGACCCAGACCCGCTTCGCCGAGGGGCAGCGCGTGGCGGTGCGGCCGCCCGCAGCCCCGCTCTGGATCGTCCCGGAGGCGCCATGATACCCCGGCGCAAAAGGCTGCCCTTGACCTGGCTGCTGATCGCGCCGGCGGCGGTGCTGCTCGGCGTGTTCCTGCTGGTGCCCTATCTCAACATCGTGCTGATGAGCTTCCGGCCGCCCGCCACCGGCGCGCCCTACGGGCCGGGGCTGACGCTGGAGAACTACCAGCGCGCCCTGACCGACGGCTACTATCTGGGCCAATTGGGTAGCACGCTGTGGATCGCGCTGCTGACCACCGCGGCGACGCTGCTGGTCGGCTTCCCGGTCGCCTGGCAGCTGGCGCGCAGCCGGTCGCGCTGGCGCCCGGTGCTGTACGGCATCGTGCTGTCGCCGCTGCTGGTCGGAATCGTGGTCCGCAGCTTCGGCTGGACCATCCTGCTGGGCAACAACGGCGTCCTCAACAAGGCGGCCCGGTCGCTGGGCCTGACCCTGGCGCCGCTGCCGCTGATGTACAACACGCTCGGCATCGTCATCGCCCTGACCCATGTCTTCCTGCCCTTCATGATCCTGCCGGTCATGGCGGCGCTACAGACCATCGACCCGGCGCTGGAGGCGGCGGGCCGGTCGCTCGGCGCCACCAGGCGGGTGACGTTCCGGCGCATCGTGCTGCCGCTGGCCCTGCCCGGGATCCAGTCGGGCTGCATCCTGGTCTTCGTGCTGGCGCTCAGCGCCTATGTCACCCCGGTGCTGATCGGCGGCATGCGCGTGAAGACCATGACCCTGACCGTGGTCGACACGCTGACCGACGCCTTCCAATGGCCGCTGGGCTCGGCGCTGGCGCTGATGCTCAGCGTCGCCGGCGGGCTCTGCGTCATCCTGTTCGCCCGGGCCACGCGGATGCGGTGGGCGGCATGAAGCAGCGGCGCCCGATCCTGTTCCTGATCTTCTGCGGCCTGGTCTACGCCTTCCTGCTGGCGCCGATCCTGGTCGTGGTCGGCGCCTCCTTCAGCGCCGGGGCCTTCCTGGCCTTCCCGCCGCAGGGGCTGTCGCTGCGCTGGTACGAGGCGTTCTTCGCCAACGAGGTGTTCGTCACCGCGATCTGGACGTCGCTGCAGGTCGCCACCATCGCCACCGTGGTCTCGGCCGCGATCGGCACCGCGGCCGCGCTGTACCACGCCCGCCATGCCGGCCGGTCGAAGGAGGCGATCCGCATCGCCGTGCTGGCGCCGCTGCTGCTGCCCGAGGTGCTGACGGCGATCGCCCTGCTGTTCTTCTTCTACGCCATCGGCATCGGCACACGGAACCTGGTGGCGCTGGTCACCGGCCATGTGCTGATCACCCTGCCCTTCGTGTTCATGAATGTCTCGGCCTCGCTGCAGGGCTTCGACCGGTCGTGGGAGCTGGCGGCGCGCAGCCTCGGCGCCCGGCCGTGGCGGGTGTTCGTCCGCATCACCCTGCCGCTGATCAAGCCGGGGCTGATCGGCGGCTGCCTGTTCGCCTTCATCATCTCCTTCGACACCTTCGCGATCTCGTTCCTGCTGAAGGACGTCGGAACCTCGACCCTGCCGATCCAGCTGTTCGACTATCTTCGCCTGAACTTCACGCCGGAGGCCGCGGCCGTCTCCACCATCAGCATCGTCATGACGCTGCTGGTCGTGGTGGTGACCGAGAAGATCCTCGGCCTCAAGATCCAGAGGTTCTGACCCGCGACCATGGAAACCCCGGACGAAGACAGCGCCACCCCGCGCCGGCCGGTGCTGTCGCAGACGGTGCTCGCCTTCCTCGAGCGCAAGATCATCCTGCGCGAGCTGCCCCCCGGCGCCAAGCTGGTGGAGGAGGAGCTGTGCGAGCGCTACGGCATCAGCCGGTCGCCGGTGCGCGAGGCACTGCGGCTGCTGGAGGGCACCGGGCTGGTGATCCGCCGGCCGCGCCAGGGCGTGCGGGTGGCGCCGATGTCGCTGGCCGATCTCGACCAGATCTATTCCTGCCGGGTGAGGCTGGAGGCGCTGGCGGCGGAGGGCGCGGCCCGGTCGGCCAACCCGGTCGCGGTCGCCGGCGAGCTGTCGGTCGCCCTCGCCGCCATGCGGTCGGCGCTGGAGGCCGGCGATGTCGAGCGCTGCTTCGACGCCAATGTCGCCCTGACCGAGGCGCTGCACGAGGCCTCGGGCAACGCCGTGCTGCAGCGCCTGCTGGCCATCGTGCAGAGGCCGGCGCTGCGCTACCGCCACCTGGCCTATGGCGTGTCGGCGGAGATGACCGCGATCGCGATCGAGGCCAACCAGCAGATGATCGACGCCATCCGCCGCGGCGACGCCCCGGCCGCCGGCCGGGTCACCGCCGGGCTGGTCGAGGCCGCCTGGCAGATCGTCCGCACGGCGCTGTCCTCGACCATCGGCAGGCGGTGACGAATCCGTCCGCTGAAACTGCCGACCTCAGACCCGGAGCAACGTCTTGATGGCGCGACGGTCATCCATGGCGCGATAGCCTTCGGCCACGTCGGCGGCTGGGCGCTGATTGGCGGAAACCCTCCTCGTCGATTCTGCTCGCGATCAGACCGGCTGGGCGGTCGGCCGAAAGAGAATCTCGTTCACGTCGACCTCGTCAGGCTGGCTGATGGCGAATGCGACCATCCGGGCAAAGCTGTCGGCAGGGATCGCGATCTGGCTGACGAAATCCCTCGTCTCCGCCTGGATCTCCTTTTCGCTGATGTGCTCGAGGAGCTCCGTTGCGACCGCGCCTGGAGAAATGACGGTCGTGCGGATGTTGTAAGGCTTCACCTCCTGTCGCAGGCCCTCGGACAGGGCACGAACCGCGTGCTTGGTCGCGCAATAGACGGTCGCGTGCGGCCCGAGCTTGTGACCATAGACGGAGGAGACGTTGATGATGTGCCCCGATTTCTGCTCCTTCATGTACGGGAGCGCGGCGGCGATGCCGTAGAGCGTGCCCTTGAGATTGACGTCGATCATCCGGTCCCACTCGTCGATCCTGAGGCTCTCGAGAGGGGCGAGCGGCATCAGCCCGGCATTGTTGATGATCACGTCGACCCGGCCGTAGCCTTGGACCGCCGCGTCGACCAGCCCCTGGACTTGGGCTCGGTCGGCGACATCCGTGGCGACGGCGAGGGCCTTGCCGCCCCGCCAGGTCAATTCATCGGCCAGCACCTTCAGCCGGTCGGCGCGCCGGGCCCCCAGCACAACGGTGGCGCCCTGCTCGGAGAGAAGCCGAGCCGTGGCCTCGCCCAGGCCGCTGCTGGCGCCGGTGATGACGACGACCTTGCCTTCGATATTGGTACTCATGGTGTCCTCTGTTCCAGGTGGCCGCGACTACTGCGGTGTCAGGTGAGAAACTCGACGCGGAGCGGGAATTCGCCGCGCACCAGCAGCGGCTCGATGCCGCCGTCCAGGCGGCCGAGCCGGATCAGCCCTTTCGAATAGCGGTAGCCGGCGTAGAAGAACGCCAGGTTGCCCCACGGGACGTAGTAGCAGAGGTCGCCCGGGGCCTCGTTCGTGATTGGCCTGCTGCCGTCCTCGGTGAGCTTCCGCGGCAGATACGCGATCTTCTCGTTGGTCGAGTAGTCGTCGATGGTGAGATCGAGCGGCAGCATCGATGCGAGGTCGCGGGCCGACGGGGTGTCGTCGAGGGTGGCCGTAAAGTCGCGGCCGTTGAAGGCGATCCGTATCTTCATCCTGGTCCCTCCCAGGTCAGTCGTGTTGTGCGCGGTTTGAGCCGGCGCTGTGTGCGGCATGACGGTGCCGACGAGAGCGGCTCCGAGGAGGGCTCGGCGCCCGAGCGACCGGGATTCAAGCTTCATGCGATAGCTCCCATTCGAACCACGCGGCGGCCGCGGCCAGCGAAGAGCCCAGCAGCAGGATCGCCGCGACTGCGAAAGAGCTCCACCAGCCCGTCCAGTCGAACAGCAGGCCGCCGATCGCGGCGCCGATCGTGATCGCAAGCTGAATGATGGCGACCTGCAGGCCCCCGCCGGCTTCGGCGTCGTCGCGCAGGACCCGGCTCAGCCAGGTCCCCCAGCCCACCGGCGCGGCGGTGCCGAAGAAGCCCCACGCGATCAGCAGGAGGGCCGTCGGCACCTGCAGGGAGCCCAGGGCGATCAGCAGGATCGCGATCCCGGCCATCACCAGGGGAATCGCGATGACGATCGAATACAGGCGCGTGCGAAGCAATCGGCTGATGCACCAAGTGCCCGCGACACCTGCAAGCCCCATCAGCAGGAGGGCCAGCGACAGCGCCGAAACCGAATAGCCGGAGACGGATTCGAGGAAGGGCCGCAGATAGGTGAACAGCGCGAACTGCCCCATGAACAGCAGGAAGATCGACGTCATGCCCAGGGCGACCTGGCGGCGCCACAGCAGCCGGAACACATTCCCCCGGCCGGCCCGCCGCCGCGGCGGCAGCGACGGCATGCTCACCCACTGCCAGATCAGCGCCATCAGGGTGAGCGGCACCACGAGGAAGAAGGCGCCCCGCCAGCCGACATAGGCCCCCAGAAAGCTCCCGAGCGGGGCCGAGATCGTGGCCGCGACGGCATTGCCGGCGTTGAGCATCGCGAGGCCCCGCGGCACCGAATCCTCCGGCAGCAGCCGCATGACGATGGCGGTGGACATCGACCAGAACCCGCCGATCGCGATGCCCAGGAGCGCGCGGCCAAGCATCAGGATCGAATAGTCCGGGGCGAAGGTCACGACCGTGCCGGAGACGATCAGCAGCAGGGAGAAGGAGGACAGGACGATCTTACGGTCGATGCGCCGGGTCAGCCCCGCGACGAACAGGCTGGTGACCACGGCGAAGAGGCCCGAGATCGAGATCGACTGCCCGGCCTGTCCCTCGGCGAGCCCAAGGTCGTGCGCGATCGGCGTCAGGAGGCTCACTGGCATGAACTCGGACGCGATGAGGGCCGCGACGCAGAGGGCCATGGACGCCACCGCGCCCCAGGCCGCGCGCGGCCTGACCAGCGTCTCGTCATAGGCTGATTGCATGATGCGTCTTTCACCGGCGTGTACGCCTCTGAAGGTAGCGGCGGCGGGCCCCATAGATTAGCGGCCATAATTCGCTTGCATTTATCGATATAAGCCATAAATCCCTGTGGCCGATTGCGAGGAGCGCCGATGGCCAGGGAAGACTTCAACAACCTGCTGTGGTTCCTGGCCGTCGCCGAAGAGCGCAGCTTCACCAGAGCGGCCGCAAAGCTCGGCATTGCCCAGTCGACGCTCAGCCACACCATAAAGGGCCTGGAATCGCGGATGGGCATCCGGCTCCTGACGCGGACGACGCGGAGCGTCGCGCCGACCGAGGCAGGAGAGCGGTTGCGGCAGTCACTGGCACCGCGGGTGGCGGAGATCGAGGCCGAGATCGCCGCGCTCATGGCGTTTCGAGACAAGCCGGCCGGGACGATCAGGATCACCCTGTCGGACCATGCCCTCGAAACCGTCGTGTGGCCGAAGCTGCGGCCGGTCCTGAGTTCCTATCCGGACATCAAGCTCGAGCTGAGCATCGACAACAAGTTCCGCAACATCGTCGAGGACGGGTTCGATGCCGGCATCCGGCTGGGGGAAAGCGTCGAGCGGGACATGATCGCGGTTCGGGTGGGGCCGGACTGGCGCATGGTCGCCGTCGCTTCGCCCCGCTATCTGGCAACCCGCCCCTCGCCGAACCATCCGCAGGACCTGTTGGGCCATGACTGCATCAACATGCGCCAGGCCGCAGGGGGCTTCTATGCCTGGGAGTTCGCCAAGGACGGCAAGGACCTCCGGGTCAGGGTGGACGGGCAGTTCACCTTCAACAGCTCCTACCCCATGGTCGATGCTGCCCTGAACGGCTACGGGATTGCCTATGTCCCCGAAAGTCTCGTGGCGCCGCAGGTTGCGGACGGACGGCTGATTCTACTGCTCGACGACTGGTCGCCGAGCTTTGAGGGATATTACATATACTACCCGAGCAGGCGCCAGAACTCGCCTGCATTCGAAGTCATCGTCGATGCGCTCCGATATAGAGACGCCTGATCCGCAAGATGTCCTCGCGGCTCAGTCCGCGGCCGCGAGCGGACGGATCTCGCCGGTGGTGCCGTCGGCCAGGCCGAGATCGGTGACATGCGGCCCCGGGTTGCAGGCCAGGCTAGCACCGACCACGGCCTTGAAGGTGCGGTAGGGCGGCTGCCAGTCGACAATCCGATCCGCCGCCGCCTTCACCGCGGCGAAATCGGCCGCCACCTCCGCCGCCGGCGCGTCGGACAAGAGGCCGCAGACCGGCAGCGCCACCAGCGCGGTCACCACGCCGGCTTCGGCCACCGCCATGCCACCGCCGGCCGCGATCACCGCGTTCGCCGCCGCCGCCATGTCGGCCGGGTCGCGGCCGAACACGGTCAGGTTGTGGCTGTCATGCGAGATCGTCGTCGCCAGCGCGCCGCGCCAATGGCCCCAATCGTCCAGGATGCCGATCTGCGGCACCGCCGGGCGCCGGCCGTGGCGGTGGATCACCGCCATCAGGATCCTGTCGGCCGGCAGCACCACCGCGCCGTCCCGAACCTCGACCGCCAGGTCGCGCCATTCGGTGAAGCGGGGCCGGAAGATCGAGTTGACCACGGCGGAGCCGCGCCCCGGCAGGCGGAGGACGAAATCGTCGGCGGTCAGCGGCAGCACCTTCACGCTGTCATGGAAGGCGTCGGCCGGGCGGCCGAGCGGCCCCGCGGTCAGGCGCCCCTCCGCCGCGACCTCGCGGCCCGAGGCGAAGACCCGCTCGACGCCCAGCGTCTCCAGCCCGTCGAGCACGATCAGATCGGCGCGGCGGCCGGGGGCGACCAGGCCAAGGTCGCGCCGGCCGAGCCGCATCGCCGCGTTCAGCGTGGCTGCCCGGATCGCGTCGACCGGACGCATGCCGTAGCGGATCAGCCGCCGCAGCACATCGGCGATGCCGCCGACCGCGACCAAATCGTCCGGGAAGATGTCGTCGGTGCAGATGGTCAGGGTCTGCGGCAGATGCGGCAGTGTCGCCAGCGCCTGCACCGCGCCGGGCAGGACATAGTCGTGCGACCCGCGCAGCTCGACGGTGAAGCCGGCGCGCAGCTTGGCCAGCAGGTCGTCGCCCGAGGTGATCTCGTGATCCGACTGGATGCCGGCGGCGGCGAAGCCCTGCAGCGCCGCGCCCTCCAGCCCGCGGGCATGGCCGCAGACCAGCTTGCCGCTGACGAGGCCGGCGGCGACCACGCCCTGCATCGGCTCGCTGCGGTCCAGCACGCCGCGCATGTTCATCACCTCGGCGACGCCGACGATCTCGGGCCAGCGCAGCATCTCCGCCATCTCGCCGCCGCCGAACTCGGCGCCTGCCACCTCCAGCCCCGGCGCCGAGGGCACGCAGGACGGGGCCAGGGTCAGGATCCGCAGCGGCAGCCCCTGCCCCGCCTCGACCGCCCAGCGCACCCCCGCCAGGCCGGCGACGTTGCCGACCTCATGCGGGTCCCAGCAGATCGTGGTCGTGCCCTGGGGCACCACCACCTCGGCATAGCGCCGCGGCGTCATCATCGAGCTTTCGACATGCATATGCGTGTCGATCAGCCCGGGCGCGACGAAGCGGCCGGCGGCGTCGACCACCCGGCCCGCGTCGGCACGGCTGCCGGGGGCGTGCACGCTGGCGACCAGCGGCCCGACCAGGCCGATATCGGCGGCGCGGATCTCCGAGGTCGCGACATCGATGAGTTGGGCGCCGGTGATCAGCACGTCGAAGGGGATCAATCCGCGGGCGGCGCGCACGGCGCGGTCGCGCAGGCCGGGTTCGTCGAGGTCACGCGGTTCGCGAGTCATGGCTGGACCTTCGGTTGGGCGGCGCGTTCCAGCGCGCCGAGCGCCAGGGCGCGGATGCGATCGGCGTCCGGCACGGTGGCGATGTCGGCATTGGCGGCGGCCTTGCGCGGCACCCGCCATTCGATGACGGTCATGCCGCGGGTCATCCGGCCGGACAGCTCGGCATCCAGCCGGGCCGGGCGGAAGCCGACCGTCGCCGGCTCGATCCAGGCGGCCGCCGCCACCGGGTCGTAGAGCGGATGCGGCACCCCGGCCTGGCCGATGCGGGCATAGCCCTCCAGCAGGTCGGCCAGCACCGCGGCACGGTCGCCGCCGACGGCCCGCAGCCGGCCGGCATCGGCGACCGAGACCGTGACCGGCCGGCAGGCGTCGAGCCCGACCATGGCGATGCGCACCCCGGCATCGATCACCGCCTGGATCGCCTCCGGGTCGACCGCGGCGTTGAACTCGGCGACCGCCGTGTGGTTGCCGGGGCCGGCGCTGCCGCCCATCCAGACCAGCCGGATCCGAGCCGCCAAGTCGGGCCGGGCGAGCACCAGCGCCGCGATGTTGGTCAGCGGCCCCAGCGCCAGGATCTCGGACCCGCCCTCCTCCAGATATCGCGTCAGCGCCGCCAGCGCCGGTTCCCCGGAAAGCGGCGTGTCCGCCTCGGGCAGGGTACGCCCGGCCGTCGGCATGGCGCCGTCGCCGAGCGCATAGGCGGCGGTGACGAGATCGCCGAGCAGCGGCCGGTCGCGGCCGAGGTGGATCGGCATCGCCCAGCCGAAGAAGGCGGCGGCGGCACGGGCGTTTTGCGCCACCCGGTCGAGCGGCGCGTTGCCGGCGACCAGTGACATCCCGGCGATCGAGACATCCGGCGCGTCCGCCACCATCGCGATGGCGATGACATCGTCGAAGCCCATATCGGTGTCGATCCAGACCCGGCGCATCATGCCCGCTCCATCACCGCCGCCGTCGCCAGCGGCAGGTCGAAGGCGATCTCCGCCCCCGCCTCGTGCCGGGGCGCAGCCGCCGGCACCTCGGCCTTCACCGGCCCCGCCGGCGTCTCCAGCAGGTATTCGACGGTCTGGCCGAGATAGGAGACGCCGCGCACCCGGCCGCGATGCGGGCCGGCGCCCAGCGCCACCGCCTGCGGCCGCCAGCCCAGCGCCTTGGCCGAAACCGGCAGGGCGAAGCCCGGCGCCAGGCTGCCGCCCGTGGCGGCCAGCCGCCCCTGCTCCACCGCGAAGGTGTTCTCGAAGCCCATGAAGCGGGCGACGAAGGGCGAGCGCGGCGCCTCGTAGATCTCGTCCGGCCGGCCCATCTGCTCGATCTGGCCGGCGCGCATGACGATGATCCGGTCGGCCAGGGCCAGCGCCTCGGCCTGGTCGTGGGTGACGTAGATCATGGTGATGCCGAGCTCGCGCTGCAGCCGGCTCAGCTCGCTGCGCATCTCCAGCCGCAGCCTTGCGTCGAGGTTCGACAGCGGCTCGTCCAGCAGCAGCAACTGCGGCTCGACCACGATCGACCGGGCCAGGGCGACGCGCTGCTGCTGGCCGCCGGACAGGGCCTTGGGCAGGCGCTGGGCGAAGCCGGAGAGGCCGACATTTTCCAGCGCCGCGCCGACCCGGCTGGTGATCTCCGCCTCCGGCAGGCGCTTCAGCCGCAGGCCGAAGGCGACATTCTCGGCCACCGTCAGATGCGGGAACAGGGCGTAGGACTGGAACACCAGCCCGACGCCGCGCTTGTTGGCCGGCACCCGGGTGATGTCGCGGCCGGCCAGGGTGATCTGCCCGCCGGCCGGCGCCATCAGCCCGGCGATCGCGCGCATCGTCGTGGTCTTGCCGCAGCCGGAGGGGCCGAGCAGCGCCACCAGCTCGCCGCGCCGGATCGACACGGTCAGCCGGTCGACCGCGACCTGGCCGTGATAGGCGAGCGTCAGCCCGTTGATATCGAGGAAGGCGTCAGACATAGCGGGACAGCCCCAGCAGGCGTTCGGCGACCAGCACGATGGCGAGCGACATCAGGGCCAGCAGGCCCGACAGCGCGGCCACCGACGGGTCGTAGTTGAATTCCATGTAGAACATCATGTCGATCGGCAGGGTCGACACCCCGGGGCCGGACAGGAACAGCGACACCGGCACCTGGTTGAAGGAGGTGACGAAGCCGATGACGAAGGCGGCCATGATGCCGTTGCGGATGTTCGGCAGCACCACCCGGAAGAAGGCCCCGGCCCGGCTGGCGCCGAGCAGCACCGCCGCCTCCTCCATGTCGACCCGCAGGTTCTTCAGGCTGGCCGAGGTGATGCGCACGGCATAGGGCACCAGGAGGGCGGTGTGGGCAACGAACAGCGCGGCCATCACCGGGATGCCGGCCGGGATCACCAGGTGCCGCAGCAGCGCCAGGCCGACGATGATGCCGGGCACGATGATCGGCGCCGTGACCACGCCGCGCACCGCCTCGCGCCCCGGCAGGTCGTAGCGCTCCAGCGCGTAAGCCGCGGGAATGCCGAGCAGCAGCGCAGCACCGGTGGCGCCGAGGCCGAGCGCCAGCGACAGGGCGAAGCTGGAACGGAAGCTCTCGACCTCGAACACCTTTTCCACCCAGCGCAGCGACAGGGCCTGCGGCGGAAAGGCCAGGGTCTCGCCGGCAGACAGGCCGGCGACGCAGATCAGCAGGAACGGGCCGATCAGGAACACCATCACGGCGGCGAGCAGGGTGTGGCCGGCGATCCGCATCAGCCGGCCCTCCGCCGCGCCGTCGCCAACCGCTTCAGCCCGCTATGGGTCAGCAGGCTCATGCCGATCAGGATCACCGCGATCACCCCGGCGGCGGCATAGTCGTTGGCGACCGAGACGCGCTGGTACATCAGCGTCTCCAGCATCAGCACCTTGGAGCCGCCGAGGATCGCCGGGGTGACATAGGCGGTGAGCGAGCCGACGAAGACCAGCGTGCCGCCGACCACCAGCCCCTCGCGGGTCAGCGGCAGCAGGATGCGCCGGAACACCGTCCACCAGGAGGCGCCGAGCACCCGGGCCGCCGGCACCACATCGGCCGGCAGGTTCTCCAGCGCGCTGACCAGCGGCAGCACCATCAGCGGGAAGAACAGCTGGATCAGGCCGATGAAGATCGCGGTCTCGCTGAACAGGAAGCGGATCGGCTCGTCCGACAGGCCAAGGTTCGTGAGCGCCACGTTGACGATGCCGGTGCGGCCGAGGATCACCAGCCAGGCATAGGTCCGCGCCACCGGCGAGATCATCAGCGGCAGCACCAGGAGGCCGACCAGCTTGCCCTTCACCCCCGGCGAGGCGTCGACAATCACCAGCGCCACGGCATAGCCGACCACCGCCGCCACCGCCGTGACCGTGAGCGCCAGGCGGAAGGTGCGGAAGAACACATCGCGGTTCAGCGGCTTGGCGAAGAACTCGGTGAAGTTCTCCAGCCCCCAGCCGGCGGCGGAGTGGAAGCTGCCGGCCAGCAGGATCGCGACCGGCAGCAGGAAGCCGACCGCGACGAACAGGGCCGCGGGCGCCATCAAGGCCAGGCCGATGCCTCGCTTCTCGAACATGGGGCGCTCAGAACGTCGAACTAAAAGGAAAATTGTCATGCCCGGGCTTGACCCGGGCATCCAGAGTCTGTCGACAGCTTCTGGATTGCCGGATCAAGCCCGGCAATGACAGGTAAGAGAAAGCCTCCTGTTCGGAGCATCTATGCTTGAACCTGTTCATGCTCTGGGCCTACTGCGCGACCTTGGCGTTCCAGCCGGCGACCCAGGCCTCGCGGTTCTCCAGCATCGCCGCGGGCGTGATGAAGCTGAGGCTGGCCGCGGTCTCGGCGCCGTAGGTCAGCGCCTCCGCCGTCCCAGCCGGCACCTCGACCGATTTGTTGGCCGGGCTGTCGACCAGGTCCATGGCCAGCCTGGTCTGGACTTCCTGGGACAGCCAATAGTCGATGAACTTCAGCGCCAGCGCCTCGTTCTTCGTGCCCTTGACCAGGGTCAGCACGTTCATGCCGCCGGTCTGGCCCTCGCTCGGCGTCGCCCATTTGATCGGCAGGTCGAGCTTCTTGATGTTGGCCCAGCCGAAGCGGCCGACCACCGCCGCCAGGATCTCCTCCTGCTCGAACAGCTGCGGGATCTGCGAGCCGCGCTCATAGAAAGTGACCACGTCCTCGCGATGCGCGGCGATGGCGTCGATGCCGGCCTTCAGGTCGGGGGTGGTGCCGCCCTCGGCCTTGTCGATCATGTAGAGCGCCAGCGGCCCCTGGGTGGTGGTGATGTTCGGCAGGGCGATGCGGCCGGCCAGCTCGGGCTTGAACAGGTCCTTCCAGCTGGCGATCGAGACCTTGTCCGAGCGGTAGACGATGCTGGTCGAGTAGAAGGTGTAGCCGACCGCCAGATGGCCGCCGAGCGGGTCCTGGGCGAGGTCGTAGAGCGCGGCGTAATTCGACAGCTTCGACACGTCGATCGGCTGGATCAGGTCCTTCCTCGCCGCCTCCAGCGCGTTGAAGTCGGCGATCGCGGCGACGTCGATCACCGGCGCCGCCTTGTTGGCCTCCAGCTTCGCCAGCCGCTCGCTGCTGTTGCCGGTCTCGACCACCAGCTTGCAGCCGCAGTTCGCCTCGAACGGGTCGTACAGGTCTTTCTTATAGGCGTCCTGCGCTATGCCGTAGACCGAGATGGTCAGAATCGGCGTCTCGGCGAAGGCGGGCGAGAGGCCGAGAACAGTCAGCGCGGCGCCGGCGGCCATGCGTGTCGAGATCATGAAGCACCCCCTCTTCGGTTGTCGTTGACGTGTCGCGGGCAGGCGGTCGAGGCCCGGAGCACGAGCTCGACCGGGAACAGCCGCGCGCCCTGCCGCTCGCCGGTGGCGACAGCCAGAGCATGGTCGGCGATGGCGGCGAGGTCCTGCCGCACGGTGGTCAAGGGCGGCGAGACGATGCGCGCCCACATCAGGTCGTCGAAGCCGGTGACCGAGACGTCCTGCGGCACCCGCACCCCGCGCGCGGCCAGGGCGGTGACGAAGCCGACGGCCAGCGCGTCATAGGCCGCGGCGCAGGCGGTGACGCCGGCGAGGTCGGCCGCGGCGCCGATCTCCGCCCCCATCTCGAAGCTGGTGACGGAATGCCGGATGTGCGGGGTGATGTCGGCCCGGGCGAAGACCTCGCGCATGCCGTCGGTGCGCTCGCGCGCCACCTTGGAATCCTTCGGCCCGGCCAGCAGCAGGATGTCGCGGTGGCCGAGCCCGATCAGGTGGCCGGCGATCTGGCGGCCGCCGTCGCGATGGTTGCTCGCCGCCGTGTTGCCGCGGGTGGCGGCGCTGTCGATCACCGCCACCGGCACCGGGATCGCGGCGGCGTCGACCGTGGTGCCACGGGTCGGGATGATCACCAGCGCGTCGATGCCGCGGCCGAGCAGGTTGGCGATCTCGGCCGCCTGCCCCGCCGCCGTGCCCAGGCTGTCGCCGACCAGCACGGCGACGCCGCGGCTCTTGGCGGCGCGCTCGATCGCCTGGGCGAAGATCGGAAACAGCGGCTGGCCGAAATCCGGCACGATCAGGCCGATGGTGGCGCTGCGGCCGGTGCGCAGCGCCCGGCCGGCATGGGCCGGGATGTAGCGCAGCTCCGCCGCCAGCGCCCGGATCCGCCCCGCCAGCTCCGGCGACAGCCGCCCCTTGCCGCGCAGCGCGTTCGACACGGTCGCCCGCGACACGCCGAGAGTGCGCGCGAGATCGAGCATGGATGGCGGCTTGCCGGGCATCGGCTTCTGGTGTCACGATTAAGCAGATTGCACGATTAACCATGCAATCGCTGCAGCGCAAGCCGAAACCGCGAGCGGCTGCGCCTACCCTCCCCTCACTCGGCGCCGGCCGGAGCGGGGATCGCCTCGCCGTGTCGGTGACCAAGAGCGGCTTCCGGTGAGACGGAAGGCTTCACGCGGAACCAGGTGGCGTAGAGCGCCGGCAGGAACAGCAGGATGAGCACGGTGCCGATGGCCGTCCCGCCGATCAGCGTGTAGGCCATCGACCCCCAGAACACCGAATGGGTGAGCGGGACGAAGGCCAGAACGGCGGCGAGCGCCGTCAGGATGACCGGCCGGGCGCGCTGCACGGTCGCCTCGACCACGGCGTGGTAGTCGTCGAGCCCGGCATCCTTGTTCTCCTTGATCTGCCCGATCAGGATCAGGGTGTTGCGCATCAGGATGCCGGCGAGCCCGATCAGCCCCAGGATGGCGTTGAAGCCGAAGGGCTGGTTGAAGGCGAGCAGGATCGGCACGGCGCCGACCAGGCCGAGCGGGGCGGTGAGCATCACCATGGCGGTCGCCGAGAAGGAGCGGACCTGCAGCATGATGAAGACCAGCATCAGGGCGACCATGATCGGGAACACGGCGGCGAGCGCGGCATTCGCCTTGCCCGCCTCCTCGATCGAGCCGCCCATCTCGATGCGGTAGCCGTCGGGCAGCGAGGCGATCAGCGGCTGCAGGGCCTGCATGACATGCTTCGAGACTTCGGGCGGCTGGGTGGCCTCGCCGATGTCGGAGCGGACGGCGATCGTCGGGATCCGGTCGCGCCGCTTCATGATCGGATCTTCCATGCGCACCTCGGCGTGGCCGATCTGGTCGAGCGGGATCAGTCGCCCGTCGCGGCTGGTGAGCGAGAAGTCGGTGAGGCGGGCGGGATCGAGCCGCTCGCCACCGGCGCTGCGGGCCACCACGTCGACGGTGCGGATGTTCTCGCGAACCTGCGTGACGGTGACGCCGGTGAGCAGGAACTGCAGTTGCTGCGCCGCTTCCGCCGGCGACAGGCCGATCAGGCGCAGCCGGTCCTGGTCGAGGACATAGCGCAGGGTCGGCACGCGGTTGCCCCAGTCGCGATTGGCCTGCTGCACGTCGGGCACGCCCCGCATGATGGCGAGAGCCTGCTCGGAGATCCGGCGCAGCTCGCCGGCATCCGGCCCCATGATCCGGAACTCGACCGGGAACGGCGTGTAGGGGCCGAACACCAGCTGGGTGATGCGCAGATAGGCCTCGGGCGCCAGCCCTTCGGCCACGGCCGTGCGCAGCCGGTGCTTCAGGGCCTCGCGGGCCTCCGCGTCCGGCGTCAGGATGACGATCTTGGCGAAGGCGGGGTCGGGCAGTTCCGGGGACATGGCCAGGAAGAAGCGCGGCGCGCCCTGGCCGACATAGCTGGTGACGATCTGTGCCTCCGGCTGGTCCGCCAGCCAGCGCTCGACCGTCTCGACCGTCCGCTCCGTCGCCTCGATGCTCGTACCCTCCGGCATGCGCACCTCGACCAGCACCTCGGGACGATCGGAGGTCGGGAAGAATTGCTGCTTCACCGCGCCCATCCCGATGACGGAGAGCACGAAGACGATCCCCACCGCGCCGCAGGTCAGGAATTTGTGGCGCACGGCGAAGGCGATGACCCGGCGCAGGCGCCGGTAGTTCGGCGTGTCGTAGATGGCGTGGTGCCCACCTTCGACCGGCTTGATCTCGGGCAGCAGCTTCACGCCGAGATAGGGCGTGACCGCGACCGCCACGACCCAGGAGGCGATCAGGGCGAAGCCCACGATCCAGAAGATGTTGCCGGCATATTCGCCGGCGGTCGAGCGCGCGAAGCCGACCGGCATCAGCCCGACCACCGTCACCAGCGTGCCCGACAGCATCGGCGCCGCCGTGTGGCTCCAGGCATAGGCCGCGGCCGCGATCCGGTCCATGCCCTCCTCCATCTTCACCACCATCACCTCGATGGCGATGATGGCGTCGTCGACCAGCAATCCGAGCGCGAGGATCAGGGCGCCGAGCGTGATGCGGTCGAAGAAGCGGCCGGTCTCCAGCATCACGAGGAACACAACCGCGAGGGTGAGGGGAACCGCGGCCGCGACGACGATGCCGACCCGCCAGCCGAGGCTGAGCAGGCTGACCAGCAGCACGACCCCGAGCGCCATGAAGAATTTCAGCATGAACTCGTCGACGGACTCCGTGATGTTCACCGCCTGGTCGGTCACCTTGGTCAGGCTGAGCCCGAGCGGCAGGGCGCCGGCCACCTTCGCCGTCTCCGCCTCCAGCGCGCGGCCGAGGTCGAGGCCGTTCCAGCCGCCCTGCATCACCACGGACAGCATCAATGCCGGCTCGCCCTGATGACGGATGATGAAGGTCGCCGGGTCCTCGTATCCGCGCCGGACATCGGCGATGTCGGAGAGCTTGAGCGTGCGGCCGCCGGCGGCGATCGGCGTGTCGGCGATCTTCTGAAGGTCGTCATAGGCACCGTCGAGACGGATGAAGACCTGCGGTCCCTCGGTGTCGATCGAACCCGCCGGCGTCACCGCGTTCTGCCGCTGCAGGGCGACGAAGATGTCCTGCGCCGAGACGCCGAGCGTGACCAGCTTGGCATAGGAGAACCCGACGAAGATCCGTTCCGGCCGTTCGCCGAGAATGTCGATCTTCTTGACGCCGGGCACCTGAAGGAGCTGCTGGCGGATCGCCTCGCCCTGCCGGACCAGAGCGCGCATCGGCATGCCGTTGGCCTTCAGCGCGTACAGCGCGAAGCTGACATCCGAGTATTCGTCGTTGACGAACGGGCCCATGGCCCCCGCGGGCAGCTTCCGGGCCTCGTCGCCCAGCTTCTTGCGGGCCTGGTAGAACTGCTCCTGCACCGCGGCCGGCGGGGTGCCGTCCTTCAGGGTGAGCGTCATGAAGGCCAGCCCGGGCCGCACCATGGTCTCGACCCGGTCGTACCAGGCCAGCTCCTGCAGGCGCTTCTCGAGCGGCTCGGCGACGAGATCCTGCATCTCCTGCGCCGTCGCGCCCGGCCAGGCGGTGGTGACGGTCAGCGTCTTCACGGTGAAGGCGGGGTCCTCGGCGCGGCCGAGTTCGAGGAAGGCGAAGGCGCCGGCAATCGCGATGGCGATGATGAAGAACAGCGTCACCGCACGCTCGCGGACGGCGAGCGCCGAAAGATTGAAGCTCATGGCGAATCCGCCTTTGCCACCAGGGTGCGGACGGTCTCGCCGTCATGCAGGAGGTGGGCGCCCAGCGCCGCGATCCGCTCGCCGGATTCGACGCCCGACACGATCGCGGTCTCCTCACCGAGCCGGCGTATCGTCACCGGCCTGAAGCCGACCGTGGATTTGGCCTGGTCGATCACCCAGACGCCGGTCTTGCCGCCATTGTCCAGAACGGCGCCGATCGGGACCTCGACGTCTTGGGCGGCATCGGCATCCGCGATCCACAGCGTCACCGTCGCGCCCAGCGGCGCCGATGCCGCATCGCCATCCAGCACGTAGCGCGCCTCATAGGTCCGGGTCTGCGGGTCGGCTGAATCCGACAGTTGCCTCAGGCGGGCGGGCCAGCGCCGCTTGTCGAGGCCGTAGACGGTCGCCTCGGCTTGGGAGCCCAGGACCGGCCTGACCGCCTCGGGAAGCGCGACGATGGCCTCGCGCGGCCCGGCATGGGCCAGCCGCACCACCACCTGTCCGGCGGTGACGACCTGGCCGGGCTCGCCGAGCGTCTCCATGACCACGCCGTCCGCGTCGGCCGCGAGGATGGAATATCCGGCCTCGTTCGCCGCGACTCTGGCCTCGGCTTCGGCGGCGGCGAGCTGCGCCTCGGCGGAGTCCAGCGCCGCCTTGGCCTGCTCATGGCGCTGCTTCGTCGCCCATCCCTTGGCAACGAGATCGGCATATCTCTTGTCGTCCGCGCGGGCCTGCACCGCGACTGCCCGGGCGGCGGCCACCGCGTTCTGCCTGGCGGTCAGGGCAAGGCTCAGGTCATTCTCGTCGATGCGCATCAGCGGCTGGCCGGCGGCGACCCGCTCGCCGATATCGACCATGCGTTCGACGATCTTGCCGGGCACGCGAAAGCCGAGATTGCTCTGCACCCGCGCCGAAATCGAACCGGTGAACGCGCGCTCGGCATGCCCGACCCGCTTGGCCTCGGCGATCGCGACGACCGGCGGAGCGCTGCGCGGATCGTCCTGCACCCTTCGCTCTTCGGCCGCTCCGGAGACCACGACGAAGCCCGCCACGCCAGCGGTCAGCAACGGGAGAGCGACGAGGAGCAGAAGGTACGTCTTTTTCATGAGCGGGTTTCCGACAGCTGGGGTGGCGGCTCCGGAAGGCGGAATCGAACGCAAGCCCGGAAATCAGTGGATATGCACATATATGGCCGACCTTCGAGACTGGTGCCCATCATTCAGCCCCTCTCCGTAGCCTGGAAGCGCTCCAGCGAGGATGTCAGTTGCGCGAATTCTTCCGGCGGGATGCCCGCAGTGACCGCCCGCTGGGCCTGATGCCAACCGTCCTTGGCCTCGGCCAGGATCCCCTCCCCGGCTGCCGTCAGGGTGATGCGCCGCGCCCGCGCATCGTGCTCGTCGGTGGCCACGCGCAAAAGCTCGCGCCGGGCCAGCGGTTTCAGGTTCTTGGTCAGGGTCGTACGGTCCATCCCGAGCACCTCCGCCACTTCCCCGATGGTCGGGGACCGAAGCTGCCGGAGCGCGATGAGGATGGAGAACTGCCAGTTGTTGATCCCGAGCGACCGGAACGCTTCGTCGAAACGGCGGCCGATGATCCGCCCCGCCCGCTGGATGCGCTGGCACAGACAGGTGCGGACGATGAGGTCGGCGGTTTCGTCGTCGAGAGCTTGCGAAGAGGACATGCCGCCTAAATAGGTGCATATGAACGTATCGTCAAGAGGGAGCGCTTGGTGCTGGAGCCGGGCGAAGCCGCATCCTGCTTGAAAATGCCGACGGAGAAATTATCTAGTTCACTAGATAATGCTGCACTAGTGTATCGCGATGCCTGAGATCGAACCCGATGCCCGTCGCCAGGTCGGCACCCAGCTTTCATTCGCGCTTTACGGTGCGGCCAACCGGATGGCCCGCCTCCACAAACCATTCCTGGAGCCGCTGGGTCTGACGTTCCCGCAGTATCTGGTGATGCTCGAACTTTTCGCGGGCACGCCGCGCGCTGTCGGAGAGTTGGGCACGAAACTCGGCATGGATACAGGGACGATCACGCCGCTTCTCAAACGGCTCGAAGCATCCGGCATGGTGACCCGGACACGCGACCGCGACGACGAGCGCCGTGTCCTGATCAACCTTACAGCGGGCGGCGAGGCCCTGCGCGAGGAGCTCTGGGGCATCACCGACAAGATCAAGACTGCCTGCCGGCTTACCGACGACGGGCTGACCGAACTCAGGGACACGCTCGATGCGTTCGCCCGCCCCGCCCGCGACTGAAAGGACATCCTATGAAGATCGGAATCATCGGCGCAGGAAATATCGGCGCGACTCTGGCCCGAAAGCTTGCCGCCAGCGGCCACGAGATCAAGCTCGCCAATTCGAAGGGGCCGGACTCCATCCGCGATCTGGCTCGCGACGTCGGCGCCACCGCCGTCTCGAAGGAGAATGCCGTTCAGGGCGTCGAGGTGGTCGTCCTTTCGATTCCGTTCGCAAAGCATTCCGAGCTCTCGAACCTCTTCAAGGACGTGCATGCCGGCATCGTCGTCATCGACACGTCCAATTACTATCCGTTCCGTGACGGCGCGATTGCCGAGGTCGTTGGCGGCAAGCCCGAAAGTATCTGGGTCGGCGAGCGGATCGGTCGACCGGTCGTCAAAGCCTGGAACGCCGTGCTGGCGGCAACGTTGTCCGAGAAGGGACGACCGGCCGGAGCATCGGGTCGCATCGCCATTCCAGTCGCGGGTGACGATCTGAAGGCCAAGGCCATTGCCATGGAACTGGTAAAAGCCACCGGTTTCGATGCGGTGGATTCAGGGGGCCTCGCCGAATCCTGGCGGCAGCAGCCCGGCACCCCTGCCTATTGCACGGAACTGACGGCGAACGAACTGGAGCCGGCGCTGCAGTCCGCCGATCGGTCCCGTGCTCCCGGCAACCGTGAAGCCCTCATCCGGGAGTTCATGGCAGCCGGCGACAAGCTCGCCCATGACGACATAGTCGCCCGCAACCGCGCCGTGACGGCGTGATTGTAGAACCTACTAATGCGCCCGGCGCTGCGCCGCGACGAGGCGGGAGATGCGGACGAAGTCGAGCACGGCCGGCGAGGTCTCGCCGGCCGGCCAGGCGATGGCCAGCTCCACCGCCTGCGGCAGGTCGTCGAGCGGCCGGTAGGCCAGCTCCGGCAGCGGCATGTGCGACACCCAGGACGGCACGATGCCGAGGCCGACGCCGGCGGCGGCCAGGGTGACGATCGACAGGGTGTGTGAGGCGTCCTGCACCACCATCGGCCGCACCCCGGCCTGGCGGAACGCCTCCAGCACCAGGTTGCTGTAGCTGGCGCCGAGGATCGGCGCATAGCCGATGAAGGGCTGGCCGGAGAAATCGCGCAGCGACAGGTCCGGCTTGGACGCGAGCGGATGGTCCCGCGGCAGCACCGCGACGAAGCCCTCGCTCGACAGCCGCTCCATCTGCATGAAGCCGGCTGCGGTGGTGGGCCGGATGAAGGCGACGTTGATGCCGCCGGTGTCCAGGGTCTTCAGCTGCTCGGCCGTGGTCAGGGGCACGACGTCGACCGAGACCGCGGGATAATCCTGGCGGAACGCGCGGATGATGCCGGGCAGGAACTGCGACAGCGCCAGATGCACGCCGCCGACGACGAGGTGGCCGACATGCTCGCCCGAGATCGCCCTGGTGTGGGAGATGGCGCGGTCCAGGCCGCTCAGCACGTCGCGCGCGTGGCGCAGCAGGATCTCGCCGGCCGCGGTCAGCTTGACCCGCCGCGTGGTGCGGTCGAACAGGCGCACGCCCACCCGCTCCTCCAGCTGCCGGATCTGCTGGCTGAGCGGCGCCTGGGCCATGCCGAGGCGGTCGGCGGCACGGCCGAAATGCAGCTCCTCCGCCAGGCAGGCGAAGTAGCTCAGATGCCGCAGCTCGATGCCCCTATTCATATCTGCGAGATATAAATGCCTTTGTATTTTTGTGATAGATCCCATGGGATCGCTGTGGTTCGCTAGCCCCTTCGATGCCCCGGATCGGCCGCTGTCCTGCCGATCGCGGGCCCTCTCCCGAGACCGGCCCTGCCCGCCCCCGACACGGAGAAGGCTGCTGTATGGTGCGCTTCTGGTCGGTGAAAGCCGCACGGACCCTCCTGACGCTCTGGTTCGTGGTGACCTTCGCCTTCATCGTCCTGCGGGTCTCGGGCGACCCGGTGCAGTCGCTGCTGGGCCCCGACGCCACGATCGAGGAGATTGCGCAATTCCGGGAGGCCTGGGGCCTCGACCGGCCGCTGCCCGAGCAGTATCTGCGCTATGTCGTGCAGATGGCGTCGGGCCAGTTCGGCACCTCCTACCGCGACGGCAGGTCGGTGACCGAGATCATCGCCGAGCGCGTGCCGTGGACCGTGCTGCTCGGCCTGTCCGCCTATGCCGTCGCCATCCTGGTCGGGGTGCCGGCCGGCATCGTCGCGGCGCTGCGCCGCGGCTCTGCCCTCGACCGGCTGGTGATGGGCTTCGCCGTGTTCGGCTTCGCTTTGCCGAACTTCTTCCTCGGCATCCTGCTGATCCTGCTGTTCTCCCTGACCCTGCAATGGCTGCCAAGCTCGGGCACCGGCTCGATCCTGCACCTGCTGATGCCGGCCGCGACCCTCGGCGTCTACACCGCCGGCACGCTGGCCCGCTTCACCCGCTCGGCGATGCTGGAGGTGCTGGACAAGCCCTATATGCGGGCCGCGGCGGCGAAGGGTGCGCCGCCCTTGTACCGGGTGCTGCGCCACGCCCTGCCCAACGCCGCCATCCCGATCGTCACCGTCATCGGCCTCAATCTCGGCGCGCTGGTCGGCGGCGCGGTGGTGGTGGAAACGGTGTTCGCCTGGCCCGGCATCGGCCGGCTGCTGGTCACCGCCGTGACCTCGCGCGACCTTGCCGTGGTGCAGGCGCTGGTGCTGCTGGTCGCCGTCACCATGGTCGCGGCCAATCTGGCGGTCGACCTGCTGTACGGGCTGCTCGACCCGCGCATCCGCACGGCGCGCTGAGGGCCGGGCGATGCGGCGCTTCCCCTGGCTCCTTGCAGCGGCCTTCGCGATCCTGGCGGCGGCGCTGCTGGCCGCCCTGTTCGGCGGCTGGCTGACGCCCTATGGCGTGACCCAGCAGAACCTGCTCGCCCGGCTCAAGCCGCCGGCGTTCCTGGGCGGCGATCCGCGCCACCTGCTCGGCACCGACCGGCTCGGCCGCGACATGGTGGCCCGGCTGGTCGGCGGGCTGCAGATGTCGCTGTCGGTCGCCGTCGCCGGCACGGTGATCGGGGCGGTGGTCGGCTGCGCCATCGGCTTCATCGCCGCGCATTTCCGCGGCTGGGTCGAGGAGTCGCTGATGATGCTGGTCGACTTCCAGGCGTCCCTGCCCTTCATCCTGATCGCGCTGACCCTGCTGGCCTTCTTCGGCAACAGCCTGACGCTGTTCGTCATCCTGATGGGGCTGCATGGCTGGGAATCCTATGCCCGGCTGGCGCGCGGCGTGGTCCTGTCCGCCGCCAGCCAGCCCTATGCCAAGGCGGTGGTGGCGCTGGGCGCTTCGCCGATGCGCCTGTACCTGCGGCACATCCTGCCGAACGTGGCGAGCGCGCTGATCGTCCAGGTCACGCTGAACTTCCCGCAGATCATCCTGCTCGAGACCTCGCTGAGCTTCCTCGGCCTCGGCATCCAGCCGCCCATGACCAGCCTGGGCCAGATCCTCGGCGATGGCCGCGAATACCTGTCCAGCGCCTGGTGGATCGCGGTCTGGCCCGGGCTGGTGATCTTCGCCGTCACCCTTTCGATGAGCATCGTCGGCGACTGGCTGCGCGACCGGCTGGACCCGATGCTGCGCGTCCGCACCGCCTGACAACGAAACAAGCAAAGGAGGCTTCGATGTTCACAAGACGCGGTTTCGGCAAGCTGGCGCTCGGCGCCGGCGCCGTCTCGCTGGCGACGCCGCTGCGATACGGGCGGGCGGCGGACCGGCCGGTGCTGACCATCGCGGTCGACAACCTGTGGCAGACGATGTCGCCGATCAACGGCCTCAGCACCACCTCGAACCGGATCTTCCCGAACTTCTATGAGGCGCTGATCGAGCGCGACTACCTGTCCGACCCGAACGGCCTGGCGCTGCAGCCGAAGCTGGCGACGAAGTGGGAGCGGAACGGCACGGTCTGGACCATCGAGTTGCGCCAGGGCGTGAAGTTCCACGACGGCACGGACATGACGGCCGAGGACGTCGCCTTCACCCTCGGCGCCGACCGGCTGTGGGGCCCGAAGCCGTTCGAGCCGCGCGGCAAGACCTTCACCGCCGGCTTCAAGCGGGTCGAGGCCACCGGGCCACACACCATCGAGATCGAGACCGCCACGCCCGACCCGAACGTCCCGGGCAAGCTGACCGGCAATATCGGTCTGGTGGTGCCGAAGAAATACTATCTCGAGGTCGGCGTCGACCGCTTCGGCCAGGCGCCGATCGGCACCGGACCCTACAAGGTCACCACCTTCCGCTCCGGCGAGGTGATGGTGCTCGACGCCTTCGACGGCTATTGGGGCGACCCGCCGCCGGCGCGGCAGCTGGTGTGGAAGATCGTGCCGGAATTCGCGGCACGCCTGGCCGGGCTGGTGTCGAAGGAGTTCGACTTCATCGTCAACATCCCGACCGACCAGGAGCCGACGCTGGCGGGCTATCCCGAGGTCAAGCTGGTCCGGCGCCAGGTCGAGAACTACCCGGCCTTCGCCTTCAACACCCTGCCCGACCCGCCGGACAATCCGCTGGTCGACTCGAAGCTGCGCTACGCCATGGTGCAGGGCGTCAACATGGACGAGATCGTCACGGCCCTGTTCGGCGACAGCACCTTCCACCCGGCGGTGCCGTTCAACTTCACGGAATACGGCAGGTTCTACGACCCCGAGGCGAAGCCGAAGCTGCCCTTCGACCCGGAGCGGGCCAAGGCCCTGGTCAAGGAGACCAGCTATGACGGCCAGAAGCTGCTGTGGCACATCACCCGGCAGTTCTATCCGAACTACGAGGCCGCGGCCGAGGTGATGGTCGAGCAGTGGCGCGAGATCGGCGTCAATGTCGAGGCCCAGGTGCTGGACAATTTCGAGCTGGTCTATCGCCGGCCCTATCACCTGATGAACATGTCGATGAGCTCGGACTTCATCCCGGGCGACCCGTACCAGCCGCTGTGGCTGGATTGGGGCCCGACCGCGACCCGCTCCACCGCGAGCTGGAAGACCTGGACACCGACCGACAAATTCGTCGAGCTCGGCCGCGCCTTCGAGAAGGAGATCGAGTTCGAGAAGCGCAAGGCGGCCTATCTCGCCTTGTCCGAGGAATGGCAGCGGGTCACGCCGGGCTTTTACCTGTGGAAGAGCGTCTACAACTGGGCGCATCGCGGCGACATCCAGTGGACGCCGATCGGCGACAGCGACATGCGCCTGTATGGCGGCTACCTGAAGCTGGGCTGAGACCGATGCCGCTGCGCAAGCACGCCCTGAAGGACATGACCTTCGTGGAGTTCCGCGAGCGTCTGGCCGAGCGCCCGGTCATCCTGCTGCCCTTCGGCAGCCAGGAGGAGCAGGGCCCGCACGCCCCGATGGGCGACTTCATGCTGACCGAGCGGCTGTCGCTGCTGGCGGCGGAGGCGGCGGACGCGATCGCCGCCCCCACCGTCCCCTTCGGCTATGCCGATTTCTTCCGCACCGTGCCGGGCGGCATCCAGCTGCGCCCCGAGACCTTCTCGGCCGTGCTGGAGGACACGGTGACCGCCTTTCTCGACCATGGCGTCGAGCATCTGGTGGTGTTCAACGGCCACAGCTCGAACGCGCCGCTGATCGACCAGACGCTGCGACGCCTGCGGCGCGAGCGCGGCGTGGCGGTGGCGGCGCTGAACATCTGGCGCCTGATCCCGCCGGAGCTGTGGCGGGAGCTGCACGGCGACAAGGCCGGGCAAGCCCGCGGCCATGGCGGCGACCCGCTGACCTCGGTCTATCTGCACCTGTTCCCGGAGCTGATGCGGCCCGACCTGGTGCGCCCGGCGACGCCCTCCCAGGCCTTCGGCCTGCCGACCGACGGCGTCGCCGCGGTCAGCTTCGAGGGGCTGCCGGTGCAAATGCCGCTCGACGTCACCGAGGTCAACCCGGACGGCATGCTGGGCGGCGATCCCACCCTGGCCGATGCCGCGATCGGCGCGCGGGTGGTCGAGCACATCACCGGTTTCACCGCCCGCTTCGTCGCCCATTTCCGCCGCTGCGACCCGCGCCGGGTCGAGACGGCGCCGGCATGACGCCGCTGCTCGCCATCGAGGATCTGCGGGTGCCGCTGCCGCCGGCGGCGGAGCGGCCGGATGCCGTCTCCAACCTATCGCTGACGCTCGGCCGCGGCGAGATCCTCTGCGTCGTCGGCGAATCCGGCTCCGGCAAGTCGATGACGGCGCTGGCGGTGATGGGGCTGCTGCCGGCCAACCTGCCGGCGGCGAGCGGCCGCGTGCTGTTCGAGGGCCGCGACCTGCTGGCCCTCCCCGAGCGGGAGCGACGCGACCTGGCCGGCCGTCGCATCGCCATGATCTTCCAGGAGCCGAGCGCCGCGCTGAACCCGATCTACCGGGTCGGCGACCAGGTGGCCGAGACCTTCCGGCTGCACACCAAGCTCTCCGCCGCCGAGATCCGGGAGCGGGTGCTGGCGCTGTTCCGCGAGGTCCGCCTGCCGGACCCCGAGCTTCTGTATCACAGCTATCCGCACCAGCTGTCCGGCGGGCAGTGCCAGCGCGTGATGATCGCGACGGCGCTGGCGCTGGACCCCGCCATCCTGATCGCCGACGAGCCGACCACCGCGCTCGACGTCACCACCCAGGCGCAGATCCTGCGGCTGATGCTGGACCTGCGGCAGCGGCACGGCACCGGCATCCTGTTCATCACCCATGATTTCGGCGTGGTCGCCGAGATCGCCGACCGGGTCGCGGTGATGCAGAATGGCAGGCTGGTCGAGGAAGGCCCGCGCGACCGCGTGCTGCGGCGGCCGGAGGCGGCCTACACAAGCGACCTGCTGGCCGCGGTGCCGATGCTGGAGCCACGGCGCGCCCGGCCGGGGCTGGGCCCGATCGCGGTCTCGGCCAAGGGCATCGCCAAGACCTTCCGCAAATCCGGGCTGTTCGGCGGCGGCCGCAGCGTCAAGGCGGTGGACGGGGTCGATGTCGAGATCCGCCGCGGCGAGACGCTGGGGCTGGTCGGCGAATCCGGCTCCGGCAAATCCACTTTGGCACAATGCGTCATCCGGCTGATCGAGCCCGAGCGCGGCGACATCACCCTACCGGGCGGCTCCTTCTCTGCCCTCAGGGGCAAGACGTTGCGGGCGGCGCGCCGGCGGGTGCAGATCGTGTTCCAGGATCCCTACAGCGCGCTCGACCCGCGGCAGAGCGTCGGCGCCGCCATCGCCGAGGGGCCCACCATCCATGGCGTCGACCGGGCGGCGGCGCGGGACCGCGCATTGCGGCTGCTCCAGGCCGTCGGCCTCGATGCCGAGGCGGCGGTCCGGTTCCCGCATGAATTCTCCGGCGGCCAGCGCCAGCGCATCTGCATCGCCCGGGCGCTGGCGATCGAGCCGGACCTGCTGATCGCCGACGAATCCGTCTCGGCGCTCGACGTCTCGGTCCAGGCCCAGATCCTCGACCTGCTGGCGGAGATGCAGCAGCGGCTGGGCTTCGCCATGCTGTTCATCACCCACGACCTGCGCGTGGCCAGCCGGATCTGCGACCGCATCGCCGTGATGCGCCAGGGCCGCATCGTCGAGGAGGGCGAGCCCGCCGCCCTCTTCGGCGCCCCGCGTGAGGCCTACACCCGCGAGCTGCTGTCGGCCGTGCCCGGCCGCGACTGGGACCGGAACGCCGCCGGGCCGGAAGGAACGAAGCTGCATGAGAAAGTATGAGATCGGCGCCGTGCCGCCACAGATCGCCCCGGCCCTGGCCGAGAAGCTGGCCGGGGTCGAGATCGCCACGATCGGCCATTTCCGCCATCGCGGCTTCGTCCATCGCAGCATCGCGCCGTTGCAGCCGGTGCGCGGGACGCTGGTCGGCACGGCCGTCACGGTCGCCATCCCGGGCACGGATTCGACCCTGCTGCACCATGCCATCGGCCTGCTGCGGCCGGGCGACGTGCTGGTGATCGACCGGCTCGGCGACGACCGCCATGCACCGGCTCGGCGACGACCGCCATGCCTGCCTCGGCGGCGGCGTCGCCCGGGCGGTGAAGCGGGCCGGCGCGGTGGCGATGGTGCTCGACGGCCCCTGCACCGACCCGGAGGAGATCCGCGAGGCCGGGCTGCCGGTCTGGTGTCGCGGCGCCTCCGCCATCACCACCCGGCTGAACGATCTGGGCGGGGCGCTGAACCTGCCGGTGTCCTGCGGCAACGTCCCGGTGCTGCCGGGCGATGCGATCCTGGCCGATGCCACCGGCGTGCTGGTCCTGCCGCCCGGCGAGGCCGAGGCCGCCGCCGACGAGGCGATCGCCCGCGAGGCCCGCATCGCCGAGCGGCAGGCCCGCGCCCGGGCCGGGCAGACGCTCGGCGACCTCTCCGGCGCCAGCCGCCTGGTCGCCGCCGACCAAGAGGCCAACCAAGGCTGATCCCCGCTACGCTGGTGCCCCGGGTCGAGTATTGGGGAAGGTGCCGCGAGAGTATTCGGTGGGCGGGTCTTGAATGCGCCTAAACCCCGAAGGCCGGCCACGCGTTCAGGTCGTCGATCTCCTTCCAGGCGCGGACGCAGGCGTCAGTCGGGTCGAGGCCCAGGAAGATCGCGGCCTCGGCCCATCGGCGCCGCAGCAGGCCGAGCAGCGGCTTCCCCGCCTGATTGATCCATTTGCGCATCTCGTCGGGCACGGCCCCCTTGTCGCCCGCATTGAGCCGCGTGAGCATCGTCGACTTCGCCAGGTTCCCGCCACCGAGATTGTAGGTCCATGAGATCAGGGCCGCAGCCTCCCGCGTGAGCAGGGCGACCTTGACCCGTTGATCGACGTCCCGGGCCGATCCCTCCATGTCCCGCTGCAGCAGGATCTCGGCCTCGGCCTCGGTGATCGGCGGGGTCTTCGACGTCACCGGCTTGCCGTTCTTGTCGAAGATACTGCCGTAGCCGATGGTCATCGTTCCGCCAGGCAGGCTGCCGTTGTCGTCATAGGGATGGGGGATGAAGCTCTCGATGCGCTTGACGACGACCGTGGCTGCCAGCGGGACCGACTTGTCCCACGGCTTGTTCAAATCACTCATTGCAATAGCTCCCAGGCATCAAATAATATTTACAGGAAATTGGCGTCTCGGCGGCATGACGGCCCTATCTACGAGCCTCGGGCGGCCAGATCGATCAGATATTGGGTGGGGTTCAGCAGGCTGGGTGGCCGCGGCTTGTGCGCCTTCCAGCTCGAATTCTGGATGGTGCCGGAGATCGGGATCGCGAGGGCCTTCGGAGCCTTGGCCATCAATGCCTCCATGAAACAGGATAATGAAACGACTTCGATCAATGGCGCGCATATCGGGCCGAGCTTGGCTGGGACGGTAATGTCCCGGCGACGGAAACGCCGCCCATCTCGACCTTGGCAGAAACGGATCGGATGATAGTGCCGCCGCGGCGATCCCGTCATCCCTCAAACGGGGTATGTCGGTTTGGCAGCTGCCTTCCGGACCGATCCCTGCCGGGAAGGTCCGCGAGGGCACCTGGCACGGCGGCTCGGCCGGCGGGTGGGCCGGTCTTGAACGTGGCCTGAAGAGCGAAATCAGCCAAGCCGACCGCGCGGGGACCGTTCAATCTTCGGTCAATCGAAGCGAGGCGGTTCGGCGGCGGTGCGAAGCGCCTCCAGCAACGCCGCCGAGGGCCGCCCCGTGACCGGCAAAGCATGGCTCCCCTGGAAGGTGGCAATCGCGGCCCGGGTCTTGCGCCCGAGCCGGCCATTGGCCCGACCGGCATCCAGGTTCAACTTACCCAGAAGCAGCTGGATTTCCCTGATCTGGGCGCTGGTGGCCGGCCGCTCCGGCGCGATTGCCGGTAGCGTGGCAGTCCCGACTGGCGGAGACACGGTTGCCATCTGGCCGGAGCCGGCCGGCGCCGGCGCCGCTCGATTGTCCGGGACCTGCTGCGGGCTCTCGTCGGCCGCTGCGGTTTGGGCCGGTGCCAGACGCCCGGCGTCCAGCGCCGCCTGCAGCCTCGCCAGCGCCTGCTTCCCCGGCTCGTCGCCGGCCTTGGCTGCGATCCGGTACCAGCCGGCGGCCATCACCGGGTTGGGTGGACCGAGCTCGCCAGCTTCATACAGGCGGCCCACCTCGTACGCGCCGCGGGGATTGCCGGTGACGCTGGCCTTGCGGAACCAGGTCATCGCCTCCCTCGCGTCGCGCGGCACGCCGAGACCCTGTTCCCACAGAAAGCCGAACGCATAGGCGGCATCGGCTTTGCCCCGGTCGGCGGCACGGCGGTACCAGTAGGCGGCGTGCTCATAGTTCTGCGGCACGCCCACGCCCTGTGCGAAGACGGTGCCGATCTCATACTCGGCATTCGCGTCGCCGGCGATGGCCTTGCGCGCCAGGTCGCGCAGTTCGGGAGAAGCGTTGTCCGGCAGCTGCAATTGGGCTGCCGGGTCACCGTCCGGGATCTGCGGCGATGGCGCGGCCACCCTGACAACGGGCGCCGAGACCGCGGGCATGGCCTGCGGAGTAATGATTGTGGCAGCTTCCTGCGGCGCTTCGGCGGAAGCCGTGTCGCCCCAGCCCAGTCCCAGGTCGTTCAGCGTGGAGCAGCCGACCAAAGTCAAGCCGAGCAGCACCGCCGCCGCGTGGCGGGCGGCGCCTCGGCGCATAGGGTTCGGCTCACGCTCGAGGCTGGTCCCATCATCGGCCAATGATTTCACCGAAGCTCCTCGCCGTTGCCGGATCGAGATTCGCCCCCAATACATCGGCCAGGCCCCGATGGCGACTCGGCAGGGGAAGAATTCACCGGCGGGCTGCTGGACGATGACTCATTGCCCGGATGATCGCGAGTGGCCCAATGGTACATCCCCTGCCTTGTCGCGCGTCCGATACGGGGTGGAGCTTCCCCGAATTCCGAATAGCCATACGTCCTTCGTGGTACTCACTGGCGCCGTATCGCTGCTGGCCCGCTCACCTGCGCGACAACACCGGCACAGGGGCATCGATCCGCGGCGATGATCGATCGGCCGCTGCCGGCCGGCCGGGCGCGTGGACATCGAGCAGCTCGGTCAGCCGTTCCAGGTTGCCGGCGGTCATCTCGGCGCGGGTGGCGAAGGCCAGCGCGCGCGCCTTGCGCTCGCCGTGGCGAAGGATCGAATACTTCTTCTGGTGCCGTATGCCGTCCTGGGTCCAATAGGCGACCCAGAAGGCGGTCGTGCCCTGCGGGCGGGCATAGCGCGAGACCCCCGGGATGCCGTAGGGGGTGTTCTTGCGCCGGATCAGCATTCTGCGCAGCGATCTGATCTGTCGGTGCTCTTCGAGATCTTTCATGGCGAACGCCTTGGCCGCGGCCTTGGCCCGCGCCGAGCTGCCGAACGCCCGGTCGGAGAAGAATTTGCGCGTATGCAGCCCAGCAACCGAGTACTGGACGAGCCAACCGAGCATCCGTTTCGTCTTATCGTCAATTCGACTGACGCGCATCGGACTCTCCAAACCGACCCGCGGAGTCTCGCATACTGTGCCGCTGATTAGCAGGATCGACTGGATACCGCTTCCGGATGAGACAAGCCGCCGACCCCTTGTCCGGCGCTCTACCCGCTCGCCCTGACCACCAGGCTGAGCTCCACCAGCTCGATCCCGCGCTCCGGCGTGCCGCCGCCGAGGCGGGTCAGCAGCATCCGGCCGGCGCGGCGGCCGATGTCGTCGCTGTCGATCCGCACCGTGGTCAGCCCCGGCTCCACCGCCTCCGCCAGCTCGATGTCGCCGAAGCCCGCCACCGCGAGGTCGCCGGGCACGGCGAGGCCGCGGCGCCGCGCCTCGAACAGCGCGCCGATCGCCAGCAGGTCGTTGCCGAAGAACGCCGCGTCGAGCGGCTCGCCCTGCCCCAGCAGCGTGGCCATCGCCTGGCGCCCCTCGGCCAGCCCGGCAGGTCCCTCGACCGACAGCTCCGCCGCCGGCCGCAGGCCGTGCTTGGCCAGGCCTTCCTTGAAGCCCTGCAGCCGCAGGACGCCGCGGCCGCCGCCGCGGCCGACATAGGCGATGCGGCGATAGCCGCGCTCGCCGAAATGCTCGCCGACCAGCCGGCCGCCATCAAAATTGGAGAAGCCGACCAGCATGTCGATCGGGTCCTGCGGATAGGCCCAGGTCTCCATCACCGGCACGCCGAGCGAGCGCAGCGCCTCACGGTTCCCTTCCAGCTCGATCACCCCGGTGAACAGCACCGCGGCGGGCTTGAGGTCGCGCAACGACTGGATCATCGCCGTCTCGCGGGCATAGGAATAGGCGGTCTCGCCTGTCATCAGCCGGTAGCCCGCCGGCTCCAGCACCTCGGCGCAGGCCCGCACCGCGCGGGAGAATTGCGGGTTGGCGATGTTGGAGACGAAGGCGGCGACCAGGGTCGACGGCGCGGCCCCGGCCGACGCCGCCGCCGGCCGGCCGCCGGAGCGCAGGCGGATGGCGTCCTGGTTCGGCGCGTAGCCGGTCTGCTCGATCGCCGCCTGAATGCGGCGGCGCTTGTCCTCCGCCACCTTCTCCGGCTGGCGCAGCGCGCGGGACACGGTGATCGGCGACACCCCGGCGATGCGCGCGACCTCATCGATGCGGGGCGGCCGCTTCTCCGAATCCGTCATCCCTTCCCCTCCGCCCCGCCTTCGCCTCGCCCCGGTCACCGGCCGGCGTCCAGCACCTCGGCTACCTGAATCAGACAGTCGCCCGGTTCGCACCGGCTGTGCAACCGGTGCGAGATCACCACCCCGGCCTCGGCGAAGCGCAGCGGCGCCTCCGCGATCTCGAGCCGGTCGAGGTCGTGATACCAGCCGGCCAGGTCCCCGACCTGAACCTCGGCGCCGACCTCGACCGCCGGCTCGAACCAGCCGGGGGCCGTGGCATAGATCGCCTGGGCATGCCGGGCCAGGGACAGCAGGCGCATCGGCACCACCTCCGGCGCCGGGCCCAGCAGGGGCGCATCGATGATGCCGAGCGCCAACAGCAGCGCGTCGATCGCGGCCGAGGCGCCGCGCATCGTCGCCGGGGTCACGGTGCCGCCGCCGCCGAACTCGCCGGACAGGCCGATGATGCCGGCCCGCGCCGCGGCACCCATCGAGGTCGGCGCCGCCGGCCMGTTGTCGGCGATGAAGCCGTAGGGCAGCCCGAGCGCCCGCATCAGCGCCACCCCCCGTTCCTGCCGCGCCGGCTCGGCCTGGCGCTCGATCAGGGCGCAGGGCAGATGCGCCATCGAGGTGCCGCCGGAATGCAGGTCGAACACCACATCGTGGCGCGGGAACAGCTCATGCTCGAGGAAATCGGCGATGCGCTGGGTCGGGGTGCCGTCCGGGTCGCCCGGGAAGGCGCGATTGAGGTTGCCGCCGTCCAGCGGCGAGCAGCGCTTCGACGCCCGTACCGCCGGCGCGTTGGTCATCGGCAGGATGGTCACCGCGCCGCGCATCCGGGCCGGGTCCAGCCGGCGGATCAGCCGGGCCAGGGCGAACTCGCCCTCATATTCGTCGCCATGATTGCCGGCCAGCAGCAGCACGCGCGGGCCATCGCCGTTCCTGATCCGCGCGACCGGCACCTTGACCTGGAAATAGGGCGACCGGTCGACCGAGAAGGGCACGCCCAGATGGTCCAGGACGCGGCCGTCGGCGTCGAAATCGATGGTGTGGAACAGGCCGGTGTGCATCAGCCGAAGCAGGTGGGATAGGCGGCGCGGACGCGGCCCTGGCCGTCGATGCCCCAGATCACCCGCCAGCGGTCGAGGCAGGTGCAGGGGTGGGAGATGCCGAACTCGATCACGTCGCCGACCGCGACCGGGCTGTCGGCGCCGAGCGCCAGGAATCCATGCTGGTCGTTCAGCTTCATCACCCGCGCCTCTTCCGGACGGGCGAAGGCGGCCAGCGGCCGGCCGTCGCGATGCAGGCGCAGCGGCGTCGGCAGGTCCTGGTCGAAAGACACGTCGCGCATGCCCATGCCGCAGATGGCCAGCCCCGGCGCCGGGCGCGACAGCACCTCGGCCCAGATCCGCAGCACCGGGCGGAACCCGTCCGACGCGCTCGCTGTCTCGCCGCCGAGACGGAACCCCTGCCGGGCGTCGAGCGCCGCCAGGCCGCGCTTGTAGATGCCGTGGTCGTGGAAGAAGATCGCGCCGCTGCGCAGCACCAGCCGGGCCTTGCCGTCCGCCGCCGCCACGGGGCCGAGATGCTGCACGATCATGTCGAAATAGACCGAGCCGCCGGCCGTCAGGATCAGCGGCGCCTGCGGCCCGGCGGCCGCGCGCACCTTTTGGAAGGCCTGGGCGGCCAGCGCGGCGAGGTCGGCGATCGCCATCCGCGTCCGCTCCGCATCCGCCGTTGCCGCCGCACCCTCATAGGCGCCGACACCGGCCAGGCGCAGCCGGCCCTCGCTGGCCTGGATGGCGTCGATCACCCGCTCCGCCGCCAGGTCGCGGGCGCCGGCGCGGCCGGACCCGACCTCGACCACCACCGGCAGCGGCGCCAGCCGCTCCTCGCCCCAGGCGGCGTCGAGCGCCGCAGCGGCTTCGGGGGAATCGACGAAGGCGTAGATCTCGGCCCGGGGATAGGCCTCGTGCAGCCGGGCCAGCCGGCGCGCCCCGCCCGGGCCGCCGACCTGGTTGGCCAGCAGCAGCCGGTTCAGCCCGGCGCGCAGCATCACCGCGGCCTGGCGGATGTCGGCCACCGTGGTGCCCCAGGCCCCGGCCGCGACCAGCGAGGCGGCCAGCGCCGGCGCCATCGGCGTCTTGGCATGCGGCGCGATCACCGCCCCCTGCTCCGCCGCATAGCGCAGCATCAGCGCGCGGTTGTCGGCGAAGGCGTCCTCGTCCAGGGTCAGCACCGGCAGCGACATGATGCCCTCGGCCGGATGCCAGCCCTGCGCCGCCACGTCGTCCAGCGGGATCGGCCCGGCGCCCGGGGGCACGCCCCGGATGCCGTCATGCAGCATGTCCGCTTCCCGCACGATGATCCCGTCGGCCACGATCGCCGCTCCCCTTCCCTGCTATGGTCTTTCTTAGACGGCAGCGGCAGGTTATCTGTCAAGACAACGTTGTCATCGAGCAGGACGGTTATCCTGCGGGAGCAGCTTCGTGACCCAGCTTTATGACGGCCCGATCATCGACGCCCACCACCATCTTTGGGACCTCTCGATGGACCGCCATCCCTGGCTGCGCCCGGCGCAGGGCGAGATGGTGTTCGGCGACAACGCGCGGCTGCGCCGGAACTACCTGCCGGCGGATTACCGGACGGATGCAAAGAACCAGCCTGTAGTCGCGACCGTGCACATCGAGGCCAGTTGGGACCCGGCCGACCCGGTGGCGGAGACCGAGTGGCTGGAGACGCTGGACAAGGCCGACAGCACCGCCAGCCGGTATGTCGCCCATGTCCCGCTCGAGTTATCGGACGCGGCGGCGCTGCTCGAGCAGCAAGCCGCGTTTCCCCGCGTCGTCGGCATCCGCGATATCCTGAGCTGGCATCCCGACCCGGCGCGCAGCTTCGTCGCCCGGCCGGACCGGATGGACGACCCGTCCTGGCGCCGCGGCTTGGCCCTGCTCGCCGCGCTCGGCCTGAGCTTCGACCTGATGATCTATCCGGGCCAGATGGCGGATGCGCTGCGGCTGGTGCGCGACTTTCCGGACCAGGTCTTCATCCTGAACCATTGCGGCAGCCCGGCCGACCGCGACCCGGAGGGCATGGCCCGCTGGCGCACCGGCCTGGCCGCGCTGGGCCGCGAGCCCAACGTCCATCTCAAGATCTCCGACCTCGTCGCCTACGACCATGACTGGACGCCGGACAGCCTGCGCGACGTTGTCCTGACCTGCCTCGACGCCTTCGGCCCCGGCCGGTCGATCTTCGCCAGCGACTTCCCGGTGGCCGGGCTGCACGCGTCCTTCGACCAGGTCTGGGACGGCTTCAAGGCCTTCACCGCCGACCTGACCCCGGCCGAGCAGCGCGCCTTGTTCCACGACAACGCCCGCCGGCTGTATCGCCTTTGATATGTCTTGAAGGTAGCTACGCCTCGGCGATCATTGCGATCGAGACCTTGAGCCCGAGCATGCGGACAGGGAGCTTGGCTCCCTGTCGTGCCGGCGGGTCGGTCGGAAACCACCTCACCCATTCTTCATTCATGCCTGGAAAGTCGTCCTCATCGGCAAGGATGACGGTGGCGCTGACAGCCTTGTCGAGCGTGGTTCCGGCTGCTTTCAGAATGGCTGAGATGTTCCGCAGGGCTTGCGCCGTCTGCTCCTGTATCGTCTCGCCGACGATCTTGCCCGTCGCCGCGTCGTAGGCGGCCGTCCCTGAGACGAACACCAGTCCCGCACACTTGACCGCATGACTGTAAAAGGGTGGAGCCTTGGGAAGATCATCGGCGGAAACAATGGTCCGCGACATGTCGCTGCCCCTCATCCTCTGATGACTGTCTCCTCGCACCCGATTGCGGCGGAAATCCAGTCGATCGGAGAGCGAAGATCCTCACCGAATGGACGATGGAGATAGCTTCATCCAGGTCTGATCGGGGTCCCGATCAGCGCCGCGCCTCTCGCCCCGACAGCAGCAGCAGGCCCAGGATCAACCCGCCGAACAGGATGCTGCGCCAGCCGGGCGAGGCGTTCACCACGGTGATCAGCGCGGTGATGGTGACCAAGAGGATCGCCCCCGGGATGGTGCCGGCATAGGTGCCGCGCCCACCCAGGATCGAGGTGCCGCCCAGCACCACCGCGGCGATCGAGGTCAGCAGATACGGGTCGCCGATGCCGACATAGCCCTGCCGATTCATGCCCAGCACCAGCACCCCGGCGATCCCCGCCATCAGCCCGCTCAGCGTGTACAGCAGCACCGTCGTCCGCCCGATGTCGACGCCGGACAGCCGCGCCGCCAGCGGGCTGGTGCCGAGGGCGAAGATCCGGGCGCCCGCGGCGGTGCGGTGCAGCAGCACCAGCACCCCGGCCGAGACCACGAGCCACAGCAGGATGCCGACCGGCACCCCGGCCGGGCGGGCCGAGCCGAGCCATTCCACCACCGGGTTGCGCACGGTGATGGCGCTGCCGCCGGCGACGATCACCAAGAGGCCCTGCAGCAGCGTCGCCATCGCCAGGGTCATGATCAGCGGATGCACCCTGAGGGCGGCGATGCCGAGGCCGTTGAGGAAGCCGATGCCTGCGGCCACCAGCAGCGTCGCCGCCACCCCGACCAGCCCGGTCGGGTCCCAGGCCACCGACAGCAGCGGCAGCACGATCGCCGTCACCGTGATCACGGCGCCGACCGCGAGGTCGATGCCGCCGCCGATCACCACCAGCGTCTGCCCGGCGGCGACCAGGCCGATCACGGCCGCCAGTTCCAGCAGATAGCGCAGATGGCCATAGGCGCCGAAGCCGCGGGTCAGCAGGCTGGCGGCGATCCACACCGCGGCCACCACCAGCCAGGCCAGCACCACCTTATGCCGCAGGATCGCCGGCAGCCTGGTCGCGATTGCGCTCATGCCCGCCTCCAGCGGATCTGCGGCAGCGCCACGGCGCCGACGATGATCAGCCCCTGAGCGATGTACTGCGCCACGGGCGGAAAGCCCAGGAAGAACATGACGTTGATCATGACGCTGAGCAGCAGGCTGCCGGCGATGGCGCCGCGCATGGTGCCGGCCCCGCCGAGGAAGCCGACCCCACCCAGCACCGCCGCGGCGATCGAGTTCAGGGTGAAGGGCGTGCCGATCACCGGGTCGCCCGACCCCGTCTGCGCCGACACGAACAACCCGGCCAGCGCCGCCAACATGAAGCTGATCGCATAGGCCACGATCTTGGCGAGGTCGACCGGCACGCCGGAGCGGTAGGCGCCGACCGGGTTGTCGCCGGCGGCATAGAGGCCGAGGCCGATCGGCGTCGCCAGGTACAGCTTCCAGCCGACCGCGAGCAGCACCAGCAGCAGCAGCGCCACCGGCTGGTTGCCCGCGAGAAGATCCGACAGCCAGTCGGGCACGTCGCCGCCCGGCCGCGGCAGCACCAGCAGGGCCGCGCCGCCGAGGATGAAGGACCCGGCCAGGGTGACGATGATCGCCGGCAGCCGGAACAGCGCCACGATCGCCCCCGCCCCGGCCCCGACCGCCAGCCCGATCGCGGCCACGGCCAGCACCCCGCCGGGCACGCCGAGCAGCCCGTCGAAGCTGGTCGCGGCGACCACGGCGCCGAGGCTGACCATGGCGCCGACGGCGAGGTTGATGCCGCCGGTCAGCATGATCATCGCCTGGGCCATCGCCACCAGCGCCAGCGGGAACCAGTTCTGGGTGAATTTGGCGACGCCCTCGACGCTGACCAGCCCCGGGAACAGCGCGACATACAGCGCCAGGAACAGCGCCACGATCAGGTACAGCCCGCGCAGCCCCTGGTGCCGGCGGCCCTGGATGGCTCGGTAAAGCGCCGCGCTCATGCCGCCAGCCCCGGCGCCGCGACGCCCATGGCGGCGCCGACGATCGCCTCCTCGCTGATCCCCGGCCGCTCCAGCGTCGCCACGGTGCGACCGGCGAACATCACCGCCACCCGGTCGCAGAGATGGACCAGCTCGGGCGTGTCGGAGCTGAGCAGCACGATCGCCTTCCCCTGCGCCGCCAGCGCCCGCAGCATGACGTAGATCTCCCGCTTGGTCTCGACATCGACGCCCCGCGTCGGGTCGTTCAGCAGCAGCACGCGCGGCGCCAGCGGCATCCACTTGGCCAGCGCCACCTTCTGTTGGTTGCCGCCGGACAGCGCCTGCACCGGCCGTGCCGTGTCGCCCTTGATGGTCAGGCGCTTCGCCAGATCGGCCACTGTCGCCGCCTCCGCCGCCCGGTCGCGCAAGCCCCGCGCCGGCCGTGCCAGCGTCGGCAGCATCAGGTTGAAGGCGATGCTGTGCGGCAGCAGCAGCCCCTCCTTCTTGCGGTCGGCCGGGATATAGGCGAGGCCGGCCGCCGTCGCCTCGGTCACCTTGGCGAAGGGCCGGTCGGCGCCGGCGATGCGCGCGGCATCGGCCGCCGCCGGCAGGGCGCCGACGAGGCCCAGCAGCAGATCCTCCTGCCCCTGCCCGACCAGCCCTCCGATGCCGACCACCTCGCCATAGCGGACCGTGAGATCAACCTCACGCGCGGCCCCCGCTCGGAAGCCCTTGATCTCGATCGCCGTCTCCGCCTGGGCGGCAGGCTGCCAGGCCGGGAACAGATCGCCGGGATCGCGCCCGACCATCAGCCGCACCAGCCCTTCCGGGTCGACGCCCTCCAGCTTCCGGTCGGCGGTGCGGCTGCCGTCCTTCAGCACCGTGGCGTAATCGCAGAGGTCCAGCACCTCGTTCAGCCGGTGCGAGATGTAGAGGATGGCGACGCCCTCGTCGCGCAGCCGCCGCACCAGCCGGGCCAGGGTCTGCGCTTCATGCGCCGACAGCGAGGAGGTCGGCTCGTCGAGGATCAGCACCCGCGGCCTGCGGTACAGCGCCTTGGCGATCTCGACCATCTGTCGGCGGCCGAGCGACAGGGCGTCGACCGGCAGGTCCAGCGGCTCGTCCAGCCCGACCAGGGCGCAGGCCGCCCTCGCCCTCTCCGCCAGGGCGCCGTAGTCGATCAGCCCGAGCCGCCGCGGATAGGCGCCGAGGCCGATATTCTCCGCGATCGACAGGTGCGGCGCCAAGCTCAGCTCCTGCTGCACCACGGCGATGCCGGCGCGCTGGGCCTCGCGCGGCGTCAGGTGGCCGGCGCCGCGGCCGTCGACCGTCAGCGACCCGCCATCGGGCCGCAGCGCCCCGGACAGGATGTTGATCAGGGTCGACTTGCCGGCCCCGTTCTCGCCCAGCAGGGCGTGGACCCGGCCGGGATGCAGCGCAATCGAGACGTCGCGCAGCACCGGATTGCCGAAGAAGGCCTTCGAGACGCCCTCGGCCGTCAGGATGGGCGACGCCGTCACGGCGCCGCCCCCAACCCCCAGGCTCACTTCGCCGCCAGCAGCTTGTCGAACAGCGCCGTGTCGTACTCCGAGAAGATGTAACCATCGGCCGGGAACTTGTCGGCCCGCGCCAGGTAGCCGTCGATGCTGGCGTCGTCGATCACCGGCAGCGGCACCTTGACGAAGGCCGGCACGTCCTTGCCCGACAGCGCCTGCACCGCGGTGTAGACGGCCAGCGCGCCGAGCCAGTTCGGCTGCATCGTCGCCCAGCCCTTCATCTCGTGCTGCTTCCACAGCTCGAGGAACTGGCGGTAGTTCTCGCCGGTGGTCGGCACGAAGGCGCGACCCTGCCGGTCCATCGCCAGGATCGCGCCGGCCGACAGTGCGCCGCCCATCGACAGGATGCCGTCGATCTCCGGGTTGGCGAACAGCAGGCTGGTCACCGCCTCCTGCGCCGGGGCGACATTGTAGTCGGTGTTGGTCTCGGCCAGCACCTCGACCCCCGGATTGGCGGCCAGCACCGGCGTCGCGCCCTTGCGGCGGTCGTCGCTGACCGAGATGCCGGCCGGGCCGTTCAGCACGATGATCTTGCCCTTGCCGCCCATCGCCTTGACCAACCACTCGGCCGCCTGCTTGCCCCAGTCGAGCGAGTCGGTGTTGATCTTGGCCGTCACCTTGTCGGTCTGCACCAGGCTGTCGAAGTTGATCACGGCGATGCCCTTGGCGCAGGCGTCGGCGACCACCCGGTCCAGCGCCGTGGCCGATCCGGCGATCAGGATGATCGCGTCGACATCGGCGTCGATCATCGACTGGACCTGCTGGATCTGCGTGTTGGCGTTGCCCTGGGCGTCGGTGATGACCAGCTTGTCGACCAGCCCCTTGGCCTTCAGCTCGTCCACCATCCCGGCGATGGTGCCCTCGGTCTGCTTCATCCAGGTCGGCACGGAGTAGATGTTGGCCCAGCCGACCGTGAAGGGGGGCTTGCGGTCGCCCTTGATGCAATTGGCGGCGGCATCGGCCGCACCGGTGGCGGCGACCAGGGCCGCGATCGCAAGAGCGGCACCGCAGACGGCGCGGCGCGCCAGATCCTTCGTCATCATCCTCTCCCTGTTTGATCCGGACCGTCGCGGGCCGGTGCGTCGTCGGGATGCTGCGACGCCGTCACACCGGCCGCAATCTTCCGCTGCGGGCCGGCGACGGGACGACATCATCCACGCGCATAGAGAGACGAGCCGGCAGGATTCTGTCAAGACAACGTTGTCATCGAGAGTGATCGAAGGCTGGGCGGCGATGCTGCCGCCTCACAGCCCTCTGGGCATCAGGAGCCTCGCCGCGAGGGCCTTCACCTCGCTGTCCTGGAACGGCTTCGACAGCATCGGCCGGGCGACGAACCGATCTTCGATCCGGTCGCCGGCGCAGGACGACACGAAGGCGAACGGAACATTGCGCTCGGCCAGGATCTGCGCGGCCGGGAAGACCTCGTCACCGCCGGACAGCTCGACATCGAGCAGGGCGGCATCCACGCCGTCATGTCCCGCCAGCTCGACGGCTTGCTCCAGGCTCGCAGCCGGCCCCAGGACGCGGATGCCGGCCCCGGCCAGCGCCTCCTCCACCAGAACCGCCGTGAGGAATTCGTCCTCGACGACGAGGACGCAGGGTTTTCGCTCGGGCACCATGGGCCGTTCCTCCGTATTGCGCTTCTATTGCAACAGCCGGGGCGGCAGAGGAGTGCAAGTAGCTTTCTTGCTTATTTCCGAGCGATGCGCGACCCGGGGCAGCCACTTTCTCAGACACTTGCCCCCTCTGCCGAAGGCGTGCATCACCATCGAGCCCACAGCCTGGAGCCCGACATGCCCGCCAACGAACGCGACGACGAGCTGCGCTACGCGATGACCCAGCTGGAAGCCTGGCTGGCGCGGTGGCATGCCGGCCAGGCCCCGAACGGGGTTCAGTCGGCCGCGCTCAAGCGCGCGGTCGGCGAGCTCCACATCGACGAGGGCGAGGTCCATGACGACGCCGAGCCCTCGGCGCATGAGGAGATCGCCAACCTGCTGGCCGCGGCGGATCCGGAGCATTCAGCCCTGGTCGAGGCCGGCGATGCCTCCGCCGTCGACTACTCGCTGCCGGAGTTCGAGCGCGACATGGAGCTGCTGCGGCCGAAATACGAATATCTGAGCTGGCACGGAGGCCGCCCGGTCGGGAACGCCTAGTCAGACGGCTATGGACCCGACGCCGAAGCGCTCTCCCGCTGGGCGGGCACCGTGAACTGAAACACGGCTCCTTGCGGCTGACTCGCCTCGACCCACAGCCGGCCGCCATGCGCCTCGACGATCGATCGGCAGATCGCCAGGCCGATGCCCGTGCCGCCGGGCTTGGTCGTGTAGAAGGCCTCGAACAGCCGGTCCATGCGGCTCGGGTCGACACCCGGTCCCGAATCCCGCACCGTCACGCGCACGTCGCCGGCCTCGGACCTGCCGGTGCTGATCAGCAGCTCTCGCGCCCCCCGGCCGACTGCGCTCATGGCTTCGACCGCATTGATGACCAGGTTGAGGGCCACCTGTTGCAGTTGGACCCGATCGCCTTCGATCGGCGGCAGGCCGTCCATGAGGTCCGTCCGCACCGAGACGGCGTTCTTCCTCGTCTCGCCTGAGGTGAGCTCGATCACCTCGCGGATCGCATCGTTGATCTCCAGCCGATCGTTGCGGGGCGGCGCCTTCCTGACCAGGGCGCGGATCCGGCCGAGCGTGTGGCTCGCGCGATTGCTGTCCCGGACGATACGATCGAAGGCCGCCCGGGCCTTGTCCAGATCGGGCCGCGGGCGGTCCAGCCAACGCAGGCCTGCCATGGCATTGGTCACCGCCGCGGCGATGGGCTGCTTCATCTCATGGGTGATCGAGGCGGCGAGATAACCCAGGGTCGCGAGCCGATTCTCGTGAGACAGCTCCATCATCGCGACCATGTCGATGCCGGCGGTGGCCCGGCAGATCTCGGCACCGGCAGGCTCGTGATCGTCGCTCGACGCTTGCATCGCTGGATCCCCTCAAGCCGGCTCTCGAAGACCTCGATATGGAGGCCGTCATTCGGCGGCCCGATGTCGTCGGGCCGGATCTGCGTCATCGCGATCGAGACCGGATGGCCACGACGTCCGGCGCCGCGGAGCACAGCACTCGCCACTTCATCTTCCGTACTCCGTCGAGCGCGACATGAGCGACAGTAGGGCGTCGCTCCATGACAGGATGCCGGGATGATACGCACGATGCCGGATGGCCGTGAGTTTACTCTTGTAAAAACAGGTAAAGCCGCAGCCGGCCCGGCGTGTCGACGCCACCATCTTCACGATGGTGCCGGGCTTGCGGCCCGTCAGTCCGGCTGCGGCCGAAGCGTGCCGATCCATGCGCCGGCTGTCCTGAGATCGCTCGTGTCGTAACCCTCCGTGAAACGATCATAGACGGAGGAAAGGAGCTCACAGGCCTCCGCGGCCTTGCCGCTTTGGTGCCGAAGCTGGGCCAGGCACGTGACGGCCCGCAGTTCCCATGACAGGGCGCCCTGCCGCCGCGCCCAGGCCGAGGCTTCCCGGAAGTTCTCCTCCGCCGTCGCAATCGATCCTTTGGCCCAGGCGAGCCGGCCCTTCACGCGCAAGAGTTCCGATATGCACCAGCGATCCTCATGGGCCGCGCACCGGGCCAACCCTTCATCGACGGCGACCAGCCCCTCCTCGATCTCGCCGGCATCGCACATCGCTTCGGCCAACATGCTTAGAATCAACGTGATATGGGCCTCGAACCCGGTATGCCGCAGCTTCGCGACCGCCGCTCGCAGGAGCGGCAGCCCGGTTCCGGGATTGGTCGACCGGACCAGCCGGATCGCCTCGAAACAGCGGCCGCAGGCCTCCCAGATGAAGAAGCCGTGCTTGGTGGCGAGATCGAGCAGCAACGCGGTCAAGCGCCCTGCCGCGTCCAGATCGCCCACCAGCAGCGCGAGCGGTATCGCGGTTTCGCTCAAGACGTATTGCAGCGTCATGACATGGCCGAGCGCCTGAGCGTCTGCCAGCGATCCTTGCGACATGCTCAGCGCCTGGTCGGGCGCACCCTGCAGCCAGAGAACGCGGGCAAGGTTCGCGCGTCCGACAATTCTGTGGTCCACGCGAAAGCCGGCCGTATGCCATCGATGCAGATCGCGCTCGTAGCGTGAAAGCATATACTCAAGAATCTGTTTGGCCTCAGCCTGCTCACCAAGATAATGCTTCGAGATCGCGGTGATGCGCTGCCCCATCAGAAGCTTTGCCGTGTCGCCGCGTTTTGCAGCCAGATCGCAGAAGCGTTCCGCAAAGCCCAAAGCGATTCGGGGAGAACCGCCATAAAGCCTCGCATTCCATAAGCCCCATAGCGCCCGTGCCTCGTAGTCTGATTCGCCGAGTTCGGTGGCGAGTTCAAGGGCGCGCAACCAGGCCGCATCGGTGGCTTCGCCAGGGCCTCGCGTATAGACCAACGCCGCTCCCAGCGCCGAGCGCAGCCGCATCTCGCTATGCAGATCATGACCAGGGTCCGCCTCGATTGCATCGAGTGCCCGCTCGGCACTCGCCACGCAGGCGTAGATCTGGCCCAGGTCAAACAACAATATTGCGGCGGCGACGGAAAGCGAGACGCCGATTGCCGGATCGCCGCCGGCCGAGAATGCCCAATCGAGCGCCGAGCGTATGTTGTCGACCTCCTGACGATAGATGGCCAGCCACTCGTCGGTGGAGCGCCGGGCCCACTCGGCCCGCGCTCGATCCAGGAGGTCACGGTAAAACTCGGCGTGGGCCCGCGAGGCGAGTGGAGCTTCTCCGCTGTCACGGAGCTTTTCGATCGCATAGGCGCGCGTCGTGTCGAGCAGTCGGTAACGCACGGCGACGTCACTCACATCCGCCGAGATCAGCGACTTCGCCATCAGGTTCGACACCCCGCCGACGACCTCGGGACCGGCGATGTGACCGCCCGCGGCCACGGCACAGGCTGATTCGAGCGTGAAATCGCCGGTGAATACGGAGAGGCGTCGCAGGATGATGCGCTCATCCTCCGACAGGAGCCTGTAGCTCCAGTCGAGTGTCGCGGCCAAAGTCTGCTGCCGTGCCGGAGCGGTCCTTCGCCCCTGGTTCCCCAGCCGGAACCCGTCATTGAGAAGGGCCGCGAGTTGGTGGATCCCGAAGGCATCGGTGCGGGCGGCCGCTAGCTCGATCGCGAGTGCGATCCCATCCAGCTTGCGGCAGATATCCGAAACGATGGGCGCCTCGGCATCGCTGAGCTCGAAATCCTCCCGGCTCGCCGTTGCGCGTTCGACAAAGAGCTGCACCGCCGGAAAGCTGAGCGCCTCCGCCGCCGTCGGATCGGACCGGCGGGGCGGGCTCGCCAGCGGCAGCAGGCGATGCACGTGCTCTTGTCTCAATCGCAGCGGTTCACGGCTGGTCGCCAGGATGTCCACGTTTGGCGCGCTGGTCGCGATCTGCTCCGCCACGGCGGCCGCAGCCCCGATGACGTGCTCGCAGTTGTCGAGCAGGATCAGCAAACGCTTATCCCGCAGATGGTTCGTCAACCTCTCGATGACATCCCGTGAGCGAATTTCCAGCCCGAGCGCGGAGGTCAGAGTGGCCGGAACGAGTTGAGGATCGCGCAAGGGCGCCAGATCGACGAACCAGACCCCATCATCATAGGCGGACATCAGGGCGTCGGCCGCGGCAAGTGCAACGGTTGTCTTACCGATGCCGCCGGGCCCGACGATGGAGACGAGCCGGTACTGCCGCAATTGCCTCAGCAACGCGCCGAGACTATCGGCGCGGCCGATGGTCCGGATCAAGGAAGGCGGCAGGTTGTGCATGCGCTGGACGGCGGAGCTCTGAGCCACCGGCGCCGGCTCGCAGGGCTCCACCGGCGCGACGAAACAATAGCCGCGGCCGGTAACGCTGGCGACATAGCGATGGCCGGGCCGACCTTCGCCGAGCGCCTTTCTCAGCGCCGTGATCTGGACTCTGAGATTGGCTTCTTCGACGACGACGTCGGGCCAGACGCGCGCCATCAATTCTGCCTTGGTGACCAGCTCGCCCGACCGTTCGACCAGCGTGGTCAGAATCTCCAGGGACCGGTTGCCCAGGCGCACTGGTCTTTCCCCCTCCAGAAGGAGCTGCCTGGACGGAAGGAGGCGGAAAGGACCGAACGAATAGGCGCGTTCGCGCGAGGCGGACGCGTCGACCACGGTTTTGAACCCCTTTGGCAATTTCTAGCTTGGCCACAGGATATGGGTGCAGCCCGGGCTTGTCCATTCCGGGCGTACGGGTCGATGCTGGCCCGCCGGGCACGCCTGGCTTGCCGGAGTGCCCGGCCGCCGCCATGTCCTTTGGACGACCGAAGGGGAGAGAGGCGATGCCCGGCACCGACCGAGACGCCGAGCTGCGCTATGCGCTGGGCCAGCTCGAGCAATGGCTGCAGCGCTGGCAGGCCGGCCACAGGATGACCTCGCGCGAGCGCTGGAACATCCGGTTCGCCGTCCAGCAGCTCCAGGCCGACGAGGGCGCGAGGCAGGACCCGGACGTGGTGACCAAGGCGGACACCATGATCGACCCGATCCGGCGAATAGATCCCGCCCTGCCCGACCAGCCCGACGCCAGCGCCGCGCCCGAGATCGACTATCCCCTGGAGCAGTTCGAGCGCGACCTGGAGCAGCTGCGGCAGAAATTCGCCTATCTCGAGGGCGATTCCGTCGGAGCGGCTGACGGGCCAGCGCGTTGACGTTAGTGCCTGACGCCTGACACGCAGCAGTCGTGAGGGACCGGAGCCGGCGCGGCGGATTTGAGCCAGCACCGGGCTTTGGGGCCTTGCACTCCACCCCTGACATAGGTGTAGGCGACGCACATGGCGTCCGCCGCGCAGGCATCGCGGCACAGTTCCGGGACCTCCTGGATCAGGTCGGAATCCCTGAAGTCCAGGCCGGGGCGATTGGTGTTCGGCTCGAGCGTGAATTCAAGGCTGCCGTCACGATGCGCCGTGCACCCGCCGGTCGCCGGGTTCCACAGGATGTAGCCACCCTCGAAGTCGCCGCGGCGGCCGCCCGCAACGTCGATCTCGTCGCTGACCGGGAAACCGAGCCAGGAGCCGGTTCCGCCCAGGCCCTGGTAGGCGGAGCCGATGCAGCCATGTACGGCGAAGGATCTGCCGGCCAGGGGCCCGTCGCGGTGCCAGATGATGACGCCGCCCGTGAACGTCCCATACCGCCCGGTCGTGCCGGTTGACGAACGGCCTGCCTCGTCCTCGTTGCCTGTCGCGCAGCCGAGGAGTCCGGCTTCGCCCCCGAATTCCTGCCATTTGGCGAGAATGCCGGACCCGAGCGTGAATCCGCAGGCGCCGTCGCCGGTCACCACGGGCGGCTTGAAGGGCGTGTCGGTGCCGCCCTTGTACAGATAGATGACCTGCAGCATCCCCGCACCGCGGAAGCCGAACTGAAGAACGAAATACGCATAGGGGCGAGTGCTGCTGTGATCGTAGACGTCGAGACGGATGATCCGCGTCGTGCTCGTTGGGGCACCGCCGTCATTGGTGCCGAAGGCGAAGCGGGTGGCGATCGTATCGGGGCCGGTATAGAACCGGTCCCCATCCGTGATCGTCATCTGCTCTTCGGACACGGCCGGGCTGCCGCCCTTGCTGCCGATGGCGGTCGTTCTGGCGTCCGCGGCAATCGCCCCGCCGCAGGGCGGCGTGATGTGCAGCAGCTCGCCGTGCAAGCCCAGCTGCACATCGGATCCTTCCGGCAGCTGCGAAACGTCTCCGAAAAAATCCCAGCTGAAGCGCACCTGCTCCGAGCCCCCCGGACAGCTGGACAGCATGTCGTCGCCGCTCAGCTGGAACTCGAGGAAACCGCCCTTGCCGTCCAGGCGTTTGCTGATGACGGTCGCGCTGCGGTAGAGCTTCTCCGTGTTGATCCTGATGTCCTGCAGCGTCCAGATGTCGTCCTTCGCGGCGAGCGCCTGGCCGCGTGGCCCGAGGCCGGCAAAAACCGTCGCAAGGACGGCAAGAAGGACCGCTCTGAGAAGAAGATCGAATGCGCCGCGCGCTGACTGGATCATGATCCCCCTCCCGAGGATCATTCGCCGCTGCGCATGATTGCATATTTCGAAGAAAAGCGACATGGCGTCTGATGCATCGAGTATTCGAAGGCAATCGTTTCGGGCTATCCGGCACATCGGCAGTGTCGTGAGAAATAAATCTCAGAGTACTTCTGATTATATCATGGGAATTGCGCCGCACCGCATTCTGGTCGAGGCAATGGAGTTAGGAATTCCGGTGAGAGTCCGGAATTGACGCAGCTTCGGTGAGCGGAGCAGGTCGGGCAGCCGCCTGCGCGTCCGGCGCTCGGACCGAACACGTGACCGCGCCGGCGAAATGCCGCCCTAATGCGGCTCCGTTCAGCGGCATTTTATCATTTGATATTTTGCATTGAATTTCAATGCCGTACGGAACGGTGCGGCCATGAAGTCTATTGCTTTGGTGTCGTCTCTCCCACCCGGGAGGGACCCCACCTCCGGAGATTGCTGATGCTCCGCACAGCACTTTTCGCTGCCCTTCTTTCCGTCGGCGTCGGCGGACCGATGGCAGCAGCCCAGACCACCACCCCCTCGACCGATCCCGGCGCCGCGACGGACGCCAAACAGGGCGTCGTTCTCCCCTCGACCGCGGGCCTGCAGAAGGGCGCCAACAGCTTCACCGAGGCGCAAGCCACGTCGCGATTGGAAGACCACGGATTCACCGGCGTCACCGGCCTGACCAAGGACGATGCAGGTATCTGGTGGGCGACGGCGTCCAAGGACGGCAAGAGCGTCAAGGTCGGGCTCGACTACCAAGGCAACGTCGCCACCCAGTGACGGCCTTCCACCGCATCATCAGGAGATAGCCATGTCCCGGGTCACGATCACCGGTCTGTTCGACAATCCACAGGATGCCGCGGATGCCCGCCGCGACATCGAAGCCTTCGGCATTTCGCACAATGACATCGGCTTGCTTGCTCACGGTTCGGAGTACACCGCCGGGGACGCCGACCACTCTGACGCGGGGTCCGGCGCCGGGACCGGAGCTGGCATCGGCACGGTGCTGGGCGGTGGCGCCGGGCTCCTGACCGGGCTCGGGGTCATGGCCATTCCCGGCGTCGGCCCGATCGTCGCCGCGGGCTGGCTGGCAGCCACGCTGGCGGGCGCGGCGGCCGGAGCCGTGGCCGGCGGCGCCACCGGTGGGCTGATCGGGGCCATGACGGGTTCCGGCGTCGATGAGGACTCCGCCCATGTCTATGCGGAAGGCGTCCGCCGCGGCGGCACGGTCCTGACGGTCCAGGCCGACGAGGCTCAGGCGAGCCAGATCCAGGCGATCCTGCTGGAGAACGGCGCAGTCGATGCCGCGGCTCGCGGCCAAGCGTATCGCGCCTCGGGCTGGACCCGCTACGATCCCGCCGCGCCCGCCTACACGCCGGAGGAGATCGCCCGCGAACGTGACCTGTATGGCCGCGGCGACACCCGCATCTAACCGCACTGCCCCCTGCTCGGCCGCTGCCGGGCAGGGGAACGCGCTGATACAGTGAAGGCCGCTCATGCGGCCTTTACGGCTGCTGGAGCGGCTCGCTGGTCCGACGACGCCGTTTGGATGGCCAACGATCGCCGACGAAGGTTTGCCCCGAATGCAACGAGGCCCGCCACCACCGGGTGACGGGCCTCGTCGAACGAGAACGGATCAGTGGCGGCTGGCGTCGCGAATCGCGTCCTTGCCCTTGCCGATTTCCTTCTGCAGCTTGCCTTCGGCCTTGTCCATCTTGCCTTCGGCCTGCATTTTCTTGTCGCCCATGACCTTGCCGGCGGCATCCTTCACCGCGCCCTTGGCCTGCTTGCCGGCGCCAGCAATGCGATCCTTGTCCATTTCAGCTCTCCTACGAGTTGCCGTACAGGATCAATGGCGTTTCGGTCCGGCCGGTTCCAATAAATTAAGAAGATCGCTGCGAATTACGGCGAGGCGATCGCGGCGATCAATCATGTCGATCAAGCAGGGCGACCTCCGGCATTTGGTTTAGGTCCGGCGAATTCGTAAACGCAATGTTCATTGCGCTCACCGGCACAGCACGTTCATTATATGTTCCATGAAGGAGATCCCTGCTGATTTCGACCCCCGGGCCTATGGCTGCGGCTGCGCGCTTCAGCAGTGCGAGATGCTCTCGCGCTTGGCCGAGATCGGCATGCAATTGGCCGAGGCGGCCGGCGCCCGCGCCCTCGCCGCCCAGGCGGCGGAGGCTCAGCCCGCGGCTGCGGCCGAGGCCCCGGAAGCTCAGCCCCAGGCCGCGGCCCCTGGTCTCGCCTTCGCCCGCTACGCCCATCTGGTGCGCCAGACCCTGGCCCAGCGCGCCCGCGCCGTGAAGGACCTCTGCGCCCGCGGTGGCGGGCGCGACGATCGCCGCGCCCGCCACCGCGAGCAGGTCGAGACCATGATCAGCCGCCTGATCTGGAGCGATGCCGAGGACCGCGGCCGCGCTGCGACCCTCGACCTGCAGGCCGCCCAGGCCTTCGCCGACCTCTACGCCGACCAGGAGGATCCGGTCGAGGACCGCCCGGTCGGGTCGGCCGCGTCCGGGCCGGCCATCGACGACCTCGCCGCGCCCGCCGTGGCCGTCGATATCCGGGCCGGGCTGGCGGTCCGGATGCGGAGCCCGATGTCGAGACGCTGCTCGACACCGAAAGCTTCGGCACCGCCGTGATCCGCCTCTGCCGCTTCCTCGGCTTCGACATCGGGAACGACCTCGACATTCCGCTCGACGACGATGACGAGGACAACGAAGATTCGCCCGACAGCAGTTGATCGCCGGAGACCAGAGCGCGATGGATCAGGCCGGGACGGTGATCGCACCGAAGCGCTGACGCGTGGCCTCTCCCGCTTGCAGGACCAATTCACCCCTCGCCGTCATTGCGAGGAGGCGAAGCCGAGGAAGCAATCCAGGGCCGGTTCGAACGGCCCTGGATTGCTTCGCTGCGCTCGCAATGACGGTTTTAAAATTCTGCAAAGGCCCCTCCTCCCCGGGGTCAACCTGGGAGGAGAGGCGACGCGAACACGCTCGATATCCAGTCAGCCCACCGGCACCGTCGCCGAGATCGAGAGCTCCCCGCCCGCCAGGTCGGTGGTGCGGATGCGATAGAAGCCGCCCGGCCGCTCGACGGCGTGGAGATACATGCTGGACAGCAGCCGGACCGGGTTGACCGGCTCGAACGGTCCGGTCTCGGCGGCGCTCCACAGCACGTCGAACAGGCGCACGCCCTCCCCGGCCGGCGGATCCCAGAACAGCAGCTGGTTGGGGCCGTTCAGGCCGCGGTCGCGCCGCACCCGGATGTTCGTGGCCGGTGCGCCCGTCTGCGCGGCGCTCTCTCGCGCCAGCACCACCAGCGCCACCGAGGGCAGCAGCAGCTCGAGATCCAGCGTCAGGCGGCCATCGGCGCCGATCTCGACCTCGCGAACGCTCAGCGCCGGCTCCTGCGCCGTGCGCATCGCCGCCAGCTGCGCCGCGTTCGGCGTGCTCAGCGCCGCCAGCTGCTCCGGATGCGGCAACGCCCGGGCCTGGTCTTCCCAGACCGAGAACGGGTCGCCCTTGTCCCGGGCGATCTCGAACAGGCCCAGCGCATAGCGGCCGGGGGCCAGGCCCGCGACCTCCAGCTTCACCGGGCTGAGGCCCGACTGCCAGATCCGGTCGACGCTGTTGTAGAGCAGCACCGCGGCGCCCTCGGGCGTCGGCGTGGCCATGGCGCCGAGCCCGGTGCGGTCGGGGTCCAGCGCGCCCGGCGCATCGACCCGGCGGTCGCCGAGCAGGGCCAGCAGCTCCATCACCGTCAGCCCCGGCTTCTTGACGTAGTCGAACGGCTCCGGGTTGGCGCGCCGGTCCGCCAGCGCCGCGAGGTCGGTGACCCAGTCGCGCTGCGCCGCGTCGAACTGGCGGGCGCCGAAATGGGCCAGATGGGTGCGCTGGCCCCAGCGGCCGAGGAAGCCGTTGTCGTTGCTGAGGATGTCGTAGTCGACGCCCTCGGCCTCGACCAGCAGGCGCTGGTGCTGGTCGATCACCTTGGCGATCAGCCCGGCGAAATACGGCATGGCGTGCCAAGTATGATAGTGCTCCCAGCCGATCTGCGGGTCGCATTCATCGTTGATGAAGGGCAGCCCGGCGAAGCCCGGATGGTGCTCGCGGATGTAGCTCACCGCCTCCATCTCGTGCCGGCAGATGCCGACCGTGTCCGGGGTCAGATCCTCCGGATGCTTCACCGCCCCCTTCTCATGCACCGAGATGAAGTCGAGCCGCACCCCGGTCTCGCCGGAGAAGTAATTCGTGCCGGTGTCGCAATGGGCCAGGAAGCTGCGGAAGATCGCCGGCACCCGCCGCGCCACGCCCGGCCCGCCCAGGCGCAGCGCCGGGTCGACCGTCTTCAGGCCCTCCGAGCAGGCATCGTAGTAGTTGTTGAAGCCGGTCTCGCCGCCCAGCTTCCACCAGATGTCCGGCTCGTTCCAGGTTTCGAAATACCAGCTCCGCACCTCCTCCGCGCCATAGCGCTCGACGCAGCGCCGGGCCAGGGCCTCGACCAGGTCGCGCCAGTGCCGCACCTGCGCATCCTGGTTCAGGTCGGTGAAGAGCTTGCCGGGGTTGCCCATCAGCTCGAAGAACGGCCGCAGCCGGTGGCCGATGATGGCGTCCAGCGCCTGGTCCAGCAGGGTCCAGTCATAGGCGCCCAGCCGGTCCGCCTTCACCAGGTCGAGCATATAGTGGACCCGCAGATACTCGATGCCGCGGTTCGGCACGGCGCCGAGATGGGCCAGCGCCTGCTGCATCTCCGGCTCCAGCAGCAGCTCCGCCGGCGAGAAGCCGGTGCTGCGCCAGAAGCGCTTCCACGGGCGGGCGGGGCCGTTCAGGTCGACCCGGATCGGGGTGGCGGTCACAAGTGTCTCCTTGGTCTCCGCTCTCGCGAGCGGCTGAGTCACAGATCCTTCAAACGGATTGCCTCTCCCGCTTGCGGGAGAGGTCGGAGACGCGAAGCGGCTCCGGGTGAGGGCTCTTTGTCGAGGCCCGGGCCAGCCCTCACCCGGCCGTCCTGCGGACGTCCGACCTCTCCCGCCAGGCGGGAGAGGCAACGCAAAATCAGCCGCCGGATCCCCTTGCCAAGGCCCGGGAGTCAGACAGAAGCCAGCAGGCCGCCATCGACATAGATGATCTGGCCGTTGACGAAGTCGGAGGCGCCGGAGGCCAGGAACACGGCGGCGCCACCCAGCTCGTCCGGATGACCCCAGCGCGCCGCGGGGGTGCGGCGCTTGACGAAGGCGTCGAACTCCGGATCGTCCATCAGGGCGCGGTTCAGCTCGGTGGCGAAATAGCCGGGGCCGATGCCGTTGACCTGGATGTTGTGCCGCGCGAACTCGACCGCGAGGTTTCGGGTCAGCATCCTGAGGGCGCCCTTGGCCGAGGCGTAGGGGGCGATGGTCGGCCGGCCCAGCTCGCTCATCAGCGAGCAGATGTTGATGATCTTGCCGGCCTGGCGCTCGACCATCCCCGGCAGCACCGCCTTGGCGGCGACGACGCTGCCGATCAGGTGGACGTCCAGGATCATCCGCCAATCCTCGATCGCGAAATCGAGGAACGGCTTGCGCAGCTGCACGCCGGCATTGTTGACCAGGATGTCGATCGCCCCGACCGACTGCACCACTTGGCCGATCGCGGCGGCGGCGGCCTCGGGCTCGGTCAGGTCGAAGCGGGCGGCGTGGACGTCGATGCCCTCGTCGCGCAGCTTGCCGACCGCCTGGGCCAGGGCCCCGTCGTCACGGCCGTTCAGGATCACCGTGGCGCCGTGCCGGCCCAGCGCGGCGGCGACCGAGAAGCCGAGGCCGCGCGAGGAGCCGGTGACCAGGGCACGCTTGCCGGTCAGGTCGAACAGGGTGGTCATCGGAACTTCTCCCGCATCGCCTGGATGCCGGGGATCCGGTCCATCAGATGGGCGTGCGCGGGATCGAAATACTGCACCAGGCCGCGCTCCGTCTTCCCCGCCATGACGGTGAAGATGTAGGCGCGGTGGCCCGGCGAGGTGACGGTCGGGTGGTAGCCGCGGTCGACCGTAAAAGTGTCGCCGTCGCGGGTCAGCCAGGCCTGCGGCTCGCCGCTGTCCTCGTAGATCAGTTGGGCGCCGAAGCCGGAGGGCGGGTCGTAGCGGAAATGGTACAGCTCGTCGTGAGCTGTTTCCTGCATACCGCCCTGGCCCGGCACGTCGGTGTCGTGCTTGTGCGGCGGATAGCCGTTCCAGCATCCGTCATCGGCATAGAGCTCGCTGACCAGCAGGCGCCCCGCCCGACCCTGCCCGTTCTGGCCGAGGATGTGGAAGATCCGCCGCCGGCTGTGCGTCTCCGGCGACCCGACTTCGACCATCACCACCTCCTCCGGCGGAATGCGGAAGGCGGCATGGCGCTCGGTGCTCAGCCCGCCGCCGATCGCGACCTCGGCCGGCCCCGTCCCCGCCGCGATGCGGATGGCGCTGCCGACCGGGGCGTAGACCGAATCCGCCGGGCCGGACCAGATGTCGGCGCGCCGGCCGACCGCGGCGAAGGCCTCGCCGTCGACCGTGATGTCGACCGTGCCGGACAGCACGGCGAGGATCGCCTCATGCTCCGGCAGCCGGGTCTCGAACACCTCGCCCGGGCCGAGCCTGACCAGGTTGAAATGCACGCTGGCCATGCGGGCGTCGTGATGCAGGATCGGCCGGTTGCCGTTGTCGTGGCGGCGGATGATGTCAGGCATGGGCAATCTGCGGGTTCGGGTCGGAGAGGACGCCGCGGAGATCGAGCTCCTCGGCGTAGTGGCAGGCGGCGGCATGACCGCCGAAGTGCTTGAGCGGCGGCGCCGTGGTCCGGCACAGCTCGGTGGCGAAGCGGCAGCGCGGGTGGAAGGCGCAGCCGGAGGGGCGGTTGGCGGGATCCGCCACCTCGCCCTTCAGCTGGATGCGCCGGCGCTGCCGCTGGCGCCGCGGGTCCGGCACCGGCAGGGCCGACAGCAGCGCTTCGGTGTAGGGGTGGCGCGGCCGGGCGTAGAGTTCGTCGATCGGCGCGCTCTCGACGATCTGGCCGACATACATCACCACCACGCGGTCGCAGATGTACTGGATGACGCTGAGGTCGTGGCTGACGAACAGATAGGTCAGCCCGAACTCCTCCTGCAGGTCCTTGAGCAGGTTCAGGGTCTGGGCCCGGACGCTGACATCCAGCGCCGACACCGCCTCGTCCAGGATCACCAGCCGCGGCCGGGTGGCCAGCGCCCGGGCGATGCCGATGCGCTGGCGCTCGCCGCCGGAGAAGGCGTGCGGGTAGCGATGGGCGTATTCGGGCCTGAGGCCGACCCGCTCCATCAGCCCGGCGACGATGCCGGGGATCTCGCGGCCGGTTGCCAGCCCGTTGACGCGCAGCACCTCGCCGACCAGGTCGACCACCGTCATGCGCGGGTCCAGCGAGGCCTGCGGGTCCTGGAACACGAAGCGCAGATCGGTACAGTAGGGCCGGCGCTGGGCTTCGCTCAGTGCCGCCAGGTCGACCACTTTTCCCTTTGGGTCGCGATAGGCGATGGTGCCACCGGTCGGCCGGTAGGCGCCGAGGATGCAGCGGGTGACGGTCGACTTGCCGCAGCCGGATTCGCCGACCAGCCCCAGCGTCTCGCCGTGGCGGATGTCGAAGGACACGCCGTCGACGGCGCGGACCGGGTTGGCCAGGCCGGAGCGGAACAGCCGCTTGCGCGGCGCGAACTCCATCCTCAGGTCACGCAGCTCGACCAGGTTCTCGGGCGCGAGCTCAGGCATGCTGGACGCTCCTCGGCTGAAGCTGCGGCCCGGCCGCGTCCTCCAGCAGCACGCAGCGTGCGCCGCGGCCGGGACCGAGCGCCGTCTCCGGCGGGTCCTGCCGGTCGCACAGCCCGGCCACCGCCTGGTCGCAGCGCGGATGGAACGGGCAGCCGGGCGGCCGGTCGAAGGCCGAGGGCACCATGCCGCGGATCGCCGCCAGCCGGTGCACCCGCTGCCGCGACAGGGTCGGCACCGATTGCAGCAGCGCCCGGGTGTAGGGGTGCTGCGGCTCGTAGAACAGCTGGTCGACCGACCCGCGCTCGACCACCCGGCCGAGATACATCACCGCCACCTGGTCGGCGACATCGGCGACCACGCCCAGGTCATGGGTGATGAACAGGATCGACAGGCCATGCTCGGCCTGCAGCTTCTTGAACAGGTCGAGGATGTTGGCCTGGGTGGTGACGTCGAGCGCGGTGGTCGGCTCGTCTGCGATGATCAGCCGCGGGCCGCAGGACAGCGCCAGCGCGATGCAGACGCGCTGGCGCATGCCGCCGGAGAACTCGAAGGGATAGCTGTCCAGCCGCTCGGCCGGCTTCGGGATTCCGACATCGGCCAGGCATTCCAGCGCCCGCTCGCGCCTCGCCTTGCGGCCCAGCCCCATATGCTGGCGGATCACGGCGTCGAGCTGCTGGCCGATGGTGTGCACCGGCGACAGCGCCGCCATCGGCTCCTGCGACACCAGCGCGATCTCCGCCCCGCGGATGGCGCGGATCGCCGGACCGCGCGGCGGCAGGGCGGCGATGTCCACCACCGGGCCGGCCCCGGTGCGATAGGCGATGCTGCCGCCGGCGATGTGCATCCGCTCCGGCAGCAGGTTCATCAGCGCCCGGCCGGTCATGCTTTTGCCCGAGCCGGATTCGCCGACGATGCACAGGGTCTTGCCGGCCGCCATCTCGAAGCTGACGCCGTCGACCGGCCGGATCACCCCGTCATCGGTGCCGACCTGCACCCGCAGGTCCTCGACCCGCAGCAGCAGGTCGGGGTCCAGACCCGCGGGGCGCAGATCAGTTGTAGGGGTCGGCGGCATCGCGGATCCCATCCCCCAGGAAGTTGAGCGCCAGCACGGCGACGACGACGGCGATGCCCGGGATGAACAGCCAGGGCGCGGTGGTGACGGCCAGCAGGTTCTGCGCGTCCTTCAAGAGCACGCCCCAGCTGATCACCGGCGGCTTCAGCCCGATGCCGAGGAAGCTGAGCGCGGTCTCGGCCAGAATCATGGCCGGGATCGCCAGCGTCACCGAGGCGATGATGTGGCTGGTGAAGGACGGCACCATGTGGCGCCAGATCACCCGCTGCTGCGAGCAGCCGTCGAGCCGCGCCGCCAGCACGAAATCCTCGGTCCTGAGCGACAGGAAGCGGCCGCGGACGACGCGCGCCAGGTCGGTCCAGCCGATCAGCGACAGGATCACCGTGATCCAGAAATAGACCATCAGCGGCGCGATGTTGGTCGGGATCGCGGCGGCGAAGCCCATCCACAGCGGCACGGTCGGGATCGATTTCAGCAGGTCGATGGTCCGCTGCACCACCTCGTCGATCCAGCCGCCGTAATAGCCGGACATGCCGCCGAGCAGGATGCCGAGGAACAGGCTGATCGCCACCCCGACCAGGCCGATCGACATCGACACCCGGGCGCCGTGGATGGTCAGGGACAGCACGTCGCGGCCCAGCCGGTCGGCGCCCCACAGGTAGAACGGCGCCTTCGGGTCGACCGGACCGATCAGGTGCCGGTCCCAGGGGATCAGGCCGAGGAGATGATAGGGCTCGCCCTTGACGAACAGCCCGACCGGGATCACCGCCTTGGGATCGCTGACATAGGTGCGCTGCACAGTCAGCGGGTCGACCGTGCTCTTGATGCCGTTGACATAGGCCAGCACGAAATTGCCCTGGGCGTCGTGGCCGCCGAACTTCAGCAGCTGCGGCGGCGCGTAGGTGTAGCGCGAGCTGTAGGTCTCCGGCCCATACGGCGCGACGAATTCGGCAAAGGCGGCGACGAGGTAGATCGCGATCACCACCACGCCGCTCCACCACGCCAGGCGGTGGCGGCGGAAGCGCCGGTAGATCAGCGCCCATTGCCCCTTCTCCGCCATGGTGGCGCGGCGCGGGGCCGGGAGGACGGTCGGGTCGGCGGCAGGGTCGGCGACTGTCATGACATCCTCCTCAGCCGTGCCGCACGCGCGGGTCGAGCCACGCCAGCAGCAGGTCGGAGATGAAGCTGCCGAGGATGGTCAGCGCGCTGAGCATCAGGATGAAGGATCCGGCCAGGTACATGTCCTGGGTCAGCAGCGCGCCGAGCAGCAGCGGCCCCGCGGTCGGCAGGCTGAGCACGACTCCGACGATGACGGTGCCGGAGACCAGGTTCGGCAGGATCCAGYCGATGGTGGAGACGAAGGGGTTCAGCGCGACCCGCACCGGGTAGCGCAGCAGCACCGTCATCTCCGGCAGCCCGGCGGCGCGGGCGGTGGTGACATAGGGCTTGTTCAGCTCGTCCAGCAGGTTGGCCCGCATGATCCGGACCAGCGAGGCGGTGCCGTGCACCGCCAGCACGAAGACCGGCAGGTACAGATGCGCCGCCAGGTCGGCGACCTTGCCCCAGCTCCACGGCGCGTTGATGTATTCGGCCGAGAAGAAGCCGCCGACATCGGCGCCGAAGCTGCGCGACAGCACGAACATCAGCACCAGGGCCAGCAGGAAGCTGGGGATGGCGAGGCCGAGGAAGCTGAGGAAGGTGACCAGGTAGTCGAGCGTCGAGTAACGCCGCACCGCGCTGTAGATGCCGATCGGCAGCGACACCGCCCAGGTCACGATCAGGGTGATGAAGGACAGCAGCAGCGTCATGCCCAGCCGGTCCCACAGCAGCACCGAGACCGGCCGGTTCCAGTCGAAGGATTGGCCGAAATCGCCCTCGAAAACGATGTTCGAGATCCAGCGCCAGTACTGCACGTACCAGGGCTGGCCGAGGCCGTATTGGGCCCGCATCGACTCCAGCATCGCCGTGTCGACCGACCCGCCCTGCTCGGAATAGCGGGCGACATAGCTGGTCAGGAAGTCACCCGGCGGTAGCTGGATGACGATGAAGACGACGACCGAGACCGCGGCCAGCGTCACGGCCATATAGGTCAGGCGGCGCAGCAGGAAGCGGAGCATCGCGGTCTCGGTGTCGTTGCCGGGGCGGTTTCGACTATTCGTAGAAGTAGGTTTCCGGGTTGGTCGGCCCCGGGGTCATGTAGAAGACCGTGTCCGGCATCGCGTCCGGCACATTGTGCATGTTGGTCTTCACCACCCCAACATTGTCCGGCTGCATCACCGTGCCGATCACCCAGAACTGGTCGCGGGTGATGGCCAGCAGCTTCTTCATCACCTCGATCTGGCGGGCGGTGGTCGGCTGGGCCTTGAGCTGCTCGTACAGCTCCTGTTGCTCGCGCGCCGGGCCGGTTGGCTCGACCCCGTTCGGGTCCTTCGGGTTCTGGTACCAGATGCCCCAGGCCGAGGCGAAGGCCGACTGGTTCTCGTAGGGGAAGTACCATTTCGGGTCGAGCAGCCCGAGGAAGTCGTAGCCGCCGCCGCCGAGCCAGACCAGGCCCTGCTGGTCGTTGGCGAGCTGCCGGGCGAAGGCGAAGGAGGATTCGATCGCCTTGACCTGCATGTCGATGCCGACGTCGCGCCAGTACTTGCGGATCAGCTCCAGCGCGTCGACGTGATACTTGCGCGAGGCCAGGGCATCGATGTCGAAGGAGATGCGCTTGCCGTCGGGGCCGAGGCGGAAGCCGTCGCCATCCTTCTTGTCGAAGCCGGCGGCGTCGAGCAGCTGGTTGGCCTTGGCCGGGTCGTATTCGGTGTACTGCGTGGCCATGGTCTCGTCGTACAGCGCCATGTCCGGCCGCGGCGCCGCCTGGTAGGGCCGCGACAGACCGGCATAGATCAGCTCGTTCAGCTCGTCGCGGTTGATGGCGTAGGACAGGGCGATGCGGAAGTCGCGGTTCTGGAACACCTTCTGCAGGCTCGCGTCCTTCACCGTCTGGTTCAGGCAGATCAGCATCGAGTTGGAATAGGCCGGCCGGGCCCGGAACAGGCGGTAGCCGCCCTGCTCCCTATGCTGGGCCATCACCGCCTGGTTCTCGATGCCGTCGAGGCCATAGGCCTGCATGTCGAGGTCGCCGTTGATCGCCTTCAGCACCAGCCCCTGGGTGTCGCCGACCACGTCATAGGTGACCCGGTCCATGTAGGGCAGCTGGTTGCCCTCGGTATCGACCTTGAAGAAATACGGGTTGCGCTCGGCCACGACCTGGCTGGTGCCGCTGTAGCCCACGGTCAGCACCCAGGGGTCGAGCACCGGCCGGCCGACATCGCGCCAGCGGCTGGCGTTCTGATAGGCGGTCCGGTTCTGGAACAGCGTCGTCCAGTTCGGCGCGCCGGCCGCCTTGACCAGGGCGTCGATGCCGTCGGGGTTGTACGTCTTGTGGAACTGCTTGAGGTAATGGGCCGGCGACGCCGCCAGGATGTCGGAGCCGAGCTGCGTCGCCATCGCCGGCAGGAACAGGCCGTTCGGCGCGGCGAAGCTGAAGCGGACGGTCTCGGCGTCGATCTTCTCCACCGTCACCGGCTTGCCGCCCGCCCGGAGCCAGCGCGGCGCCGACGGCGTCAGCTCGGTGTTCATCAGCACGTCCTGGTACCAGAACATGATGTCGTCGGCGGTGAAGGGCTGGCCGTCCGACCACTTCATCCCCTTCCGCAGATGGAAGGTGAAGGCGGTGGCGTCGTCGTTGACGTCGACGGATTCGGCGGCGTCGGGCACCACATCGGTCCAGGCCGGGTTCCAGCGCACCAGCCGGGTATAGCCGATGGTGCGCTCCATCGAGCCGTCGGAGCCGCCGACCACGGCCTGCCGCCAGGTGCCGCCGTATTTGCCGACCTTCTCCAGCGGCGTCACCACCAGCGGATGCTCCGGCAGCCGCTGCGCCAACGGCGGCAGCTTGCCGGCCGTCACCTCGGCGGCCAGGGCCGGCGCCTCACGGTATTCGGCGGCCGCGATCGCGGTGGCAAAGAACAGCATCGGGATCAAAGCCGCGCCCCACAGCGCGCGTGTTCCGGCGCCCATCCTGGAGTCCTCCCTCTGGGTTGGTCTTCGACCTTATGTCCGACTCAATATCGTTAACGTTAACTCTCGTCAATGCCGCTTGCGGTCCGTGGAAGTTCTCCGTATTGCTCTGATATAGCGCCTAGCCTTGTCAGAGACCGTGAGAGTGACCGTTAACGATACCATGCAACGCGGCCCGAAGCCCCTGCCCCGCGGCGCCACCTTGACGGATGTGGCTACGGCGGCGGGCGTGTCGACCATGACGGCGTCGCGGGTGATGAACGGCCGCGGCGGCGCCAGCGAGGAGACCCGGGCCCGGGTGCTGGCGGCGGCGGCCAGCCTGGCCTACCGGCCGAACACCTTCGCCAAGGGGCTGAAGGGCGACCGCTCCTACACCGTCGGCATCGTGGTGCCGGACATCGGCAACCCGTTCTTCCCGGAGGTGATCAAGGGCGCCGAGCTGGCGGCCCGGGCCCGCGGCTTCACCCTGTTGACCTGCAACGTGGTCGAGGACCCGGAGCGCGAGGCCGAGGTGCTGGCGACGCTGCTGGACCGCCGGGTCGACGGCGTCATCGTCTGCAGCGCCCGGCTGGAGGACAAGCGGCTGCAGCAGGCGATCGAGCCGCACCGGGCGGCGGTGCTGATCAACCGGCCGATGCCGCGCCGGGTCGCCGGCACCATCGAGATCGACTTCCGCACCGGCCTGGCCGCCGCCACCCGCCTGCTGATCGGCCGCGGCCGCCGCCGCATCGCCTATATCGGCGGCCCGCCGACCTCCTATAGCGGCCGGATGCGCCGCGCCGGCATCCTCGATGCCCTGGCCGAGCACGGGCTGGACCTGGCGGCCGAGGAGGCCACGGCGCCGGACCTGGAGGGCGGCATCGCCGCCGCCCGCCGCCTGTTCGACGGGGACACCGGGATCGACGCGGTGATCTGCTACAACGACCTGATCGCGATCGGCGCCCTGTCGGTGCTTCGCGAGATCGGGCTGGCGGTGCCCGGCGACGTCGCCGTGCTGGGCTGCGACGACATCCTGCCGGCCCGGCTGGTGAATCCGCCCTTGTCGACCATTCATGTCGCCAAGCAGGATCTGGGCGACGCCGCCATGCGCATGCTGATCGACCGGATCGAGGGCCGCAGCCTGCAGCATTCGATCGTGATCGAGCCCGAGCTGATCGAGCGCAGCACGACTTGAGGCCTGGCCCTACGGCCCCCACAGGTCTAGCACCAGCCGCCCGACCACCTCGCCCCGGCGCAACCGCGAAAGCGCTTCGTTTACTTGGCCGAACGGCACCGTCTCGACCGTCGCCGCCACCAGCCCGCGGGCGGCGAAATCCACCGCCTCCTGCAGATCCTGGCGGGTGCCGACATTGGAGCCGCGGATCGACTTCTCCCAGTTCGAGATGGCGGCGATCGACAGCCGGATCGTGTCACGCTGGCCGCCCGGCAGGCCGATGAAGACGGCGGTGCCGCCGGGGCGGATCAGGGTCAGGCTCTGCTCGAAGGCGGCCGGCGCCGGGGCGGTGACGATCGCGGCCGCGGCCCCGCCGCCGGTCAGGGCGGTGACAGCTCCCGCCGCGTCGGACCCGGCCTCGACCACCGCCTCGGCGCCGAGCCGTCGGGCGAGGTCGAGCTTGGCCGGATCGACGTCGAGCACGATCGGGCGGAAGCCCATGGCGCGGGCATATTGCACGGCGACATGGCCGAGGCCGCCGGCGCCGACGATGGCGACGAACTCCCCCGCCCGTGCCTCGCTGCGCCGCAGCCCGCGATAGGTGGTGACCCCGGCGCACAGGATCGGGGCGATGCGGACCAGGTCGACGCCGTCCGGGATCACGCCGACGAAATCCGCCCGCGCCACCATGTATTCGGCATAGCCGCCGTCGCAGCTGAAGCCGGTGGCGGCGCCCTCCGGGCAGATCGTCTCCATCGCCGCCCGGCACCAGGCGCAGCGACCGCAGGCGCCGGCCATCCAGGGCACGCCGATGGCGGCGCCGAGTGCCGGCCGGTCGACTCCCGGGCCATGCGCCACGACGTGGCCCGTCACCTCATGGCCGGGGATCAGCGGCATCTTCGGCGGCTCGCCCCAGTCGCCGTCGACCGCATGCAGGTCGGAGTGGCAGACACCGCAGGCGACGACCCGGATCAGGATCTCGCCCGGCCCCGGCTCCGGCACCGGCGCGGTTCCGATCTCCAGCGGCTCCCCGACCCGGCGCAGCAGCGCCCGACGCATCAGCGGCATTCCGGCTTCCTTCGATGGTTCGCGAATCCAGTTAGTTGAATATTCAACAATCTGAAATTACGGTACAGCGGAGAAATCCAGGCACGGGAGACCGGACGGAATGATCACGATCACGGCGATCCTGCGCGCGAAGCCGGGAGCGGAGGCCGAGCTGCAGGCGGCACTCCTCGCCGTCGCGGCGCATGTCCGGGCCGCGGAGCCCGGCACGGTCGACTTCTTCGTCTCCCGCGACATCGAGACGCCGGCGGTCTTCACCACCTATGAGCGGTTCCGCGACCGCGCCGCCATGGACACCCATAACGGCTCCGCCGCTGTCGCCGTCTTCTTCGCCGCGGCGACGCCGATCCTGGACGGGCCAGTCACCTTGCACATCTGCGACGAGGTCAGCACGAAACGGTGAGGCCCTACTCCGCGATCAGGCCGCGCAGGATCTCGGTCAGGCGCGCCAGATCGCCGGGGGAGAGGCGGTCTAGGACGCGCTTCTGCTGCTCGCGGGCGTAGCCGCCGATCTTTTCCCACAGCGCCTGACCACGCTTGGTCGCGTAGATCAGGACGCGGCGCCGGTCGTTCGGGTCGGGCGCCCGGATCACCAGCGACTGCGCCACCATGCGGTCGATGATCTTGGTCAGGGTCGGCGCCTCGACGAAGACCTGCTCGGCCAGCTCGGTCATCGGCCGGCCCTTGCCGTCGGCGAGCAGGCCGAGCACCCGGGACTGCTCGATCGGCACCCCCTGGGGGCGCAGCTTTTCCCTGAGCTCGTCCTCGAATTGACGGTTCACGCCGGCGATAAGGTAGGCCAGCTGGTCTTCCAGGCGTTCCGGCGTCATGGCCTTATCGATTGTCAAAATTTCATTAGATGACTTCCGAAGCAAATAGCTGAGACAGAGCCGGTTTTCAAGACCAACAGGACCGCTGTCTACCAAGCGCGCCCCTTGCCCAGAACATGGGCAGCCGGGATCGCCCCGCCGATTTTCGCGCCATGCCGGCCGCGGCCGAAGCGGCAGGGGGCCAGCCGAGGCCTGTTCGCCGCGATGGCATGCACATTGCTTCTTGTTGTCGACAGACTCGAGCGCGCGACGGGCGCGTCCGTCCGGCGAGGCCGGTCTGCGAGGGATTTGGCGTGAAGATCGGGTTGCTGCTGCCGCGGGACGGGCCGGCCGGCCTGTGGTCCCCGTCCACCGAGGCCAGCGCCCTGCTGGCGGTCGCGGAGATCAATGCCCGCGGCGGCATTCGCGGCCGCCCGGTCGACCTGGTCCTCGGCGATGCCGGCGGCACGGTAGCGGAAGCGGCGGAGGCGGCCGACGACCTGATCGTGCTGGACGAGGTCGACCTGCTGGTCGGCATGCATCCGAGCGACATGCGCGAGGCAGTGACCGCGGCGGTGCGCGGCCGCCGGCCCTATCTGTACACGCCGCAATACGAGGGCGGCCGGATCGAGGCCGGCGTGACCGCAACCGGCGTCACCGCAGCCGAGCTGCTGCGGCCCGGCCTGCACTGGCTGTCGGAGCGGCGCGACGCCCGGCGCTTCTTCATCGTCGGCAACGACTATGTCTGGCCGCAGGTGTCGAGTGCCGTCGCCCGGGCGCTGATCCGCGACGGCGGCGGCACGCTGGTCGGGCAGAGCTTCCTGCCCTATGGCGCGCGGGACTACGACCCGATCTTCGCGGCGATCCGGCGGACCCGGGCCGATGTCGTGATCCTGCTGCTGCTGGGCCAGGAGGCGATCGCCTTCAACCGCGACTTCGCCGAGGCCGGGCTGGACCATCGCCATCTCCGCTTCGCGCTGGCGACCGACGAGACCGTGCTGTACGGCATCGGCGCCGAGGCCTCGGCTGGCCTCCACATCACCGCGACCTATCTGGCGGCGCTGCGTTCGGCCGGCAATGACGGCTTCCTCGAGCGCTATCACGGCAGCTTCGGCGACCATGCGCCGACCCCGAACGCCTTCTGCCAGTCCTGCTACGACGCGCTGCACGCTTTGGCGGGACGGCTGCGGCCGACGCCTCGCCGCGCCGTGCACCTGGCCGAGGCCGACGGGCTCGACTTCCGCGTGATCGCCAGCTTCTGAGCTGGCCGATAAACCTATTGCAATAGCAATAATTGCCGTTTCATATATCTCCAATCCAAAAATGAACGGCAGGAGAGGCGGCACATGCGGATCTCGCGGCGCGACGTTCTGAAGACCACGGCCCTGTCGGCGGCCGGCCTGCTGGCCAGCCCGGCGATCCTGCGGCACGGCGCCCTCGGCGCCGACGACCCGATCCTGGTCGGCAGCCTGCACGACCAGTCCGGCCCGCTTGCGGCCACCGGCGTGCCGATGGTCGCCAGCCTGCAGCTGGCGATCGAGGAGGCGAACGCCGCCGGCGGCCTGCTGGGCCGGCCGCTGAAGCTGGTGCATTACGACACCCAGTCGACGATCCAGATGTACAGCCAGTACGCCCAGCAGCTCGCGCTCAAGGACAAGGTCGCGATCGTGCATGGCGGCATCACCTCGGCCTCGCGCGAGGCGATCCGGCCGATCTTCGACCGGTTCAAGGTGCTGTACTTCTACAACACGCTCTATGAGGGCGGCGTCTGCGACCGCAACATCTTCTGCACCGGCACCACCCCGGCCCAGACGGTGGAGAAGCTGGTCCCTTCGGCGATGAAGAGCTGGGGCAAGAAGGCCTACATCATCGCCGCCGACTACAATTACGGCCAGATCACCGCCAAGTGGATGACCAAATACGTCCGCGACAATGGCGGCGAGGTCCTGTCGACCGACTTCTTCCCGCTGGACGTGACCAATTTCGGCCCGACGATCAGCAAGATCCAGGCCGCCAAGCCGGACATCATCCTGTCGGCCCTGGTCGGCGGCAACCACACCGCCTTCTACCGGCAATGGGCCGCGGCCGGGATGAAGCAGGCGATCCCGATCGCCTCGACCACCTTCGGCCTGGTCAACGAGCAGACCACGCTGGACGCGCAGGAGAGCGACGGCGTCCTCGCCGCCTACGGCTATTTCGAGGAGCTGACGACCCCGGCCAGCGCCACCTATGTCAAGAAGCTGAAGGACAAGTTCGGCGCCGACATCCCCTATATCTCCGAGATCGCCGCCGCGACCTATGAGGGCTTCTATCTGTGGCTCGAAGGGGCGAAGAAGGCCGGCTCGCTCGACCGCATGAAGGTGACCGAGGCGCTGGAGACAGGCATCAGCTTCGACGGGCCGACCGGCAAGGTCGTGCTCGACCACGCCACCCATCACGCCACGCGCAACGCCTATCTCGGCAGCGTCAAGGACCGGCACTTCTCGGTGGTCGAGACCTTTGAGCAGCAGCCGCCCGCCGACACCGCCGCGGTCTGCAACCTGATCGACAAGCCGACCGACAATCAGCAATACGTGATCAAGGTCTGAGCGGGGCCGGACCGATGGATCTCGCCGCCATACTCGCGCTCGACGTCCTGAACGGCGTCGCGTCCCTGATCCTGCTGTGCACCGGCCTCGCGGTCATCTTCGGCATGATGCGGATCATCAACCTCGCCCATGGCGAGTTCCTGATGCTCGGCGCCTACGCCACCGTGGTCTCGACCAATGCCGGGGTGAATGTCTGGGTGGCGATGCTGGTGGTGGCGCCGCTGTTCGTCGGCGCGGTCAGCCTGGTGGTGGAGCGCTGCCTGATCCGTTTCCTGTACGGCCGGCTGGTCGACACCATGCTGGCCACCTGGGGCCTCAGCCTGTTCATTGTCGGGCTGGTGACCACCATCTACGGCAACACCATCCAGGGCGTGCCGACGCCGCTGGGCGGCTTCTCGATCGGCGCCTACCGGTCAAGCCTGTACACCCTGTTCCTGGTGGCGATGGCGGTGCTGCTGCTGGCGGCGGTCTGGGTGGTGCTGCGCTACACCCGGCTCGGGCTGATCGCGCGGGCGACGATGCAGAACCCGAACATGGCGGCCGCCCTCGGCGTCAGCCCGAACCGGGTCTACATGGCCACCTTCGCGGTCGGCGCCGCCATCACCGGCCTGGCCGGCGGCCTCTTGGCGCCGGTCTCCGGCGTGGTGCCGACGATGGGCGCGGCCTATGTCGCCAAGGCCTTCATCACCGTGGTCGGCGGCGGCTCGGCGATCCTGGCCGGCACCGCCTCGGCCGCCGGGCTGTTCGGCTTCATCAACCAGATGGCGGCCTATCTGACCACGCCGGTGTTCGGCGAGGTGACGCTGTTCGTCTCGGCCATCATCCTGATCCGGGTGCTGCCTCAGGGCATCTCCGGCCGCTTCTTCGGGCGCAGCCTATGACCGGGCATCCTCTCGCCAAGCTGGCGCAGGCGGCGGCGCTGGCCGCGGCGATCGCCGCCGTCGTGGTGATGCCGCAGCAGGTCGAACTCTTCGACCTGATGCAATACACGCTGTTCGCGGCGATGGGCATCCTGGCCCTCAGCCTCGGCTTCATCTGGGGCTTCGGCGGCATCCTGTCCTTCGGCCAGACCGCCTTCTTCGGCCTCGGCGCCTATGCCTATGCCGTCGCCGCGATCAATTTCGGCGACAGCACCGGCGCCGTGGCGCTGGCGGTGCTGGTGCCGGCGGGGTTCGCCCTGGTGCTCGGCTACTTCATGTTCTACGGCCGGATCAGCGACGTCTATCTCGGCGTGATCACGCTGACGGTGACGCTGATCCTGTTCAACCTGGTGAACTCCACCGCCGGCGACGAGTACCGGATCGGCACGGCGGCGCTGGGCGGCTTCAACGGCATGCCGTCGATCCCCGGCCTGAACGCGCCGGGCAATCCGGACTACCTGCTCGACCCGGAGGAGCTCTGGTTCGTCACCGGCGGCGCCCTGATCCTGGTCTATGTCCTGCTGCGCCTGCTCCTGGCCAGCCGGTTCGGCCGGGTGGCGGTGGCGATCCGCGAGAACGAGACCCGGGCCGCCCTGCTGGGCTACGACCCGCGGCTGACCAAGCTCGCGGTGTTCGTCGTCGGCGGCGGCGTCGCCGGGCTGGCCGGCTGCCTCTATGCCAATTGGGGCGCCTTCGTCAGCCCGACGATCTTCAGCCTGGCCCTGTCCGCCGAGATCATCATCTGGGTCACGGTCGGCGGCCTCGGCACCCTGATCGGGCCGGTGATCGGCTGCGTCCTGATCCAGTACCTGGTGGCGCAGATCGGCACGCAGCAGACGTTCAATTCCAACCTGGTGCTGGGCGTCATCCTGATCGCCTTCGTGCTGCTGCTGCGCAAGGGTCTGGTGCCGACGGTGCAGGATCTCTGCGGCCGGCTGGTCGCCCTGCTCCGCCGCCGCGCCGGCCGGACCGCCGACAGTATCGGTGCGCTGAAGGAGGCCGAGTGACATGGCAACGCCGGTCCCCCTGCTCGAGACCAAGGCTCTGACCATGCGCTTCGGCGGGGTGACCGCGGTCAGCGAGGTCGATTTCACCCTGCGCGAGGCCGAGCTGCGCTGCCTGATCGGGCCGAACGGCGCGGGCAAGAGCACCTTCTTCAAGATGCTGACCGGCCAGCTGGCCCCCAGCGCCGGCACGATCATGTTCCGCGGCCGGCCGGTCGCCGGCGCCAGCCCGCACCAGATCGCCCGACTCGGCGTCGGCATCAAGACCCAGGTGCCGAACGTGTTCAACGGGCTGTCGGTGCGCGAGAACATCTGGCTCGGCGCCCGGCGCACCCACACGCCGATGCGTACGGCGGCGGTGGTGGACGAGGTGCTGGAGAAGATCCGCCTGACCGCGAAGGCCGCGACCCTGGTCGGCCAGCTGTCGCACGGCCAGCGCCAATGGGTCGAGATCGGCACGGTGATCGCGGCCGATCCGGAGCTGATCCTGCTCGACGAACCGGCCGCCGGCATGACCCATGACGAGGTGCTGCGCACCGCCGAGCTGATCCGCGAGATCAACCAGTCCCGCGCGCTGGTGGTGGTCGAGCACGACATGCAGTTCATCCGCATGATCGCCCACACGGTCACCGTGTTCCACCAGGGCCGCGTGCTGATGGAGGACACGGTCGACGCGGTGCTGCGCGACGGCCGGGTGCGTGACGTCTATCTCGGCAAGAAGGTCGCGGCGTGATGCTGAGGGTCCAGGGCCTGCATGGCGGCTACGGCCGCATCCCGATCCTGGCGGGGGTCAGCCTCGCAGTCGAGGCCGGGGAATCGGTCGGCATCCTCGGCCATAACGGCATGGGCAAGACCACGCTGATGCGCACCCTGATGGGCTACCTGCCGGCCACGGCCGGGACGGTCAGCTTCGAGGGAAGCGACATCACCAAGGCGCCGACCGCCGACCGCGCCCGGGCCGGGATGGGCTTCGTGCCGCAGGGGCGTGAGATCTTTCCGAACCTGTCGGTGATGGAGAATCTGCGCATGGGCATGGCCGCCGCCCGCGAGGACCGCACCGTGATCGACGAGGTACTGACCGAGTTCCCGCGGCTGCAGCGCCTGCTCGACCGGCGCGGCGGCGCCCTGTCCGGCGGCGAGCAGCAGCTGCTGGCCCTGGCACGCTGCCTGTGCATGCGGCCGAAGCTGCTGCTGCTCGACGAGCCGACCGAGGGCATCCAGCCCTCGATCATCGAGGAGATCGTGGAGACGCTGGACCGGCTGCGCGCCCGCCGCGGCCTGACCCTGATCCTGGTCGAGCAGAATCTCGATTTCATCGCCGCGCTGTCGCAGCGGATCCTGACCATCCAGAAGGGCCGGATCACCGGCAGCCTGGCACCCGAGCAGTTCCGCGACCCCGAGCTGATCGCCGAGTTCGTCGGCATGGCGTAGCCGCCCTGGCCGCACCACCGTTCCGTCCACACCCGACAAGGGAGCACAGCAATGGCCGTCACCCGTCCGTCCGTTCCGCAGTTGGTCGACATCGCGGCCGGTCTCGGCATGCATCTGACCGCCGAGCAGGCGGCGGAATACCTGTCGCTGATGGCCGGCAGCTTCGCCGCCTATGACGTCGTCGACGCGCTGCCGGACGAGGTGCCGGCGGTCAAGTATCCGCGCACCCCCGGCTATCGCCCAGGCCCGGCCGAGAACCCGCTCAACGCCTGGTACTGGAAGAGCGAGGTCAAGGGCGCCGCGGGCGGCAAGCTGGCCGGCAAGACGGTGGCGCTGAAGGACAATGTCTGCCTCGCCGGCGTGCCGATGATGAACGGCGCCTCGACCCTGGAAGGCTATGTCCCGAACATCGACGCCACCATCGTCACCCGCATGCTCGATGCCGGCGCCACCATCCTGGGCAAGTCGGTGTGCGAATATTTCTGCCTGTCCGGCGGCAGCCACACCTCCGAGCCCGCGCCGGTGCACAACCCGCGCAAGCACGGTTACTCCGCCGGCGGCTCCTCCTCCGGCAGCGGCGCGCTGGTGGCGGCCGGCGCGGTCGACATGGCGATCGGCGGCGACCAGGGCGGGTCGATCCGCATGCCCGCCGCCTTCTGCGGCATCTATGGCATGAAGCCGACCCACGGGCTGGTGCCCTATACCGGCGTGATGCCGATCGAATCCACCATCGACCACACCGGGCCGATGACGGCGACGGTGGCGGACAACGCCCTGCTGCTGGAGGTGCTGGCCGGCCCCGACGGGCTCGACCCGCGGCAATACGCGCCCAAGGTCACCTCCTACACCGATGAGCTCGACCGCGGCGTGAAGGGCATGAAGATCGCCGTCGTCACCGAGGGCTTCGCCGGCGCCAACCTGGAAGCGGATGTGAAGGAGAAGGTGCTGGCCGGGGCCGAGCGGTTCCGCTCGATGGGCGCCGAGATCGCCGAGGTCTCGATCCCCGAGCATCTCGTCGCCGCCTCGATCTGGACGCCGATCGCGCTGGAAGGCCTGCAGTGGCAGATGATGCTGGGCAACGGCATGGGGATGAACTGGAAGGGCCTCTACAATGTCGGCCTGATCGACGCGCATGCGGCGTGGCGGGAACGGGCCGACGACCTGTCCGAGAGCCTCAAGATCTCGATGCTCACCGCTCAGTACTTCATCAGCCATTATCGCGGTCGGTACTATGCCAAGGCGCAGAACCAGGCCCGCCGGATCAAGGCGGCCTACGATGCCGCCTTCGCGCAGTACGACCTGCTGCTGATGCCGACCCTGCCGATCAAGGCGACGCCGCTGCCGGAACCGGGCGCCTCGATCACCGAGATCGTCACCCGGGCCTTCGAGATGATCGGCAACACCTCGCAGTTCGACGTTACCGGCCACCCGGCGATGTCCCTGCCCTGCGGCCTCGGCGACGGCCTGCCGATCGGGCTGATGCTGGTCGGCAAGGACTATGCCGAGGCGACGATCTACCGGGCCGCCGCGGCCTTCGAGGCCAGTGGCGACTGGACGAATTTCTGAACCGGAGGGCTACGGCCCATCCGGGTCGTCCAGGGTGCGGTCGAGCGCGTCGACCAGGATCTCGGCGTGCTCGCGGCCGAACACCAGCGGCGGGCGCAGCTTCAGGACGTTGCCGTGCCGGCCGCTGCTGCTGACCAGCACCCGCCGGCGCCGCAGCCCGTTGACCACGCGGGCGGCCAGCGCGCCGTCCGGCTCGCGCGTCGCCCGGTCGCGCACCAGCTCGACCCCAAGGAACAGCCCCGCGCCTCTGACATCGCCGATGGCGGGATGGCGGGCCGCCAGGTCCTGCAGCGCTTGCCGCAGGAAGGCGCCAGTGTCGCTGGCGTTGGCGACCAGACCCTCGCCCTCGATCACGTCGAGCACCGCCATGCCGACCGCGGCCGAGACCGGGTTGCCGCCGAAGGTGTTGAAGTAGCGGGTGCGGCGGCCGAATTCGGCCAGCACCTCCGGCCGCGCGGCCATGCCGGCGATCGGGTGGCCGTCGCCCATCGGCTTGCCCATGGTGACCATGTCCGGAACGAAGCCATGCCGGTCGAAGCCCCACATCCCGCCGGTGCGGCCGAAGCCGGGCTGGACCTCGTCGGCGATCACCAGCCCGCCGGCAGCCCGCATCGCCGCCGCTGCCGGGGCCAGGAAGCCGGCGGGATCGGCGAAGACGCCGTCGCTGGAGAAGATGGTGTCGACCAGCAGCGCCGCCGGTACGATGCCGTTTTGGCGCATGTCCTCGATCGCGGCCGTCACCCGGGCGGCAAAGGCCTGACCGACATCACTCGGTTCGCGATAGGCGTCGGGCGGCGCGACCAGGCGGACATGGTCGCCGATCCGCACCGCGCTGCCGAGCGAGGGCGACATCTCCGCCAGCGCCACGGTGACGCCGTGATAGGCCCAGTCGGTGACGATCACGCCGGTGCCGCCGGTGACGGTGCGCGCCACCCGCAGGGCCAGGTCGTTGGCCTCGCTGCCGGTGCAGGTGAACATCACATGGCCGATCTCGGACGGGAAGGTCGCCAGCAGCCGTTCGGCGTAGTCGAGCACGCCCTCCGAGAGATAGCGGGTGTGGGTGTTCAGCACCGCCGCCTGCCGCGCCAGGGCGGCGACGACATGCGGATGGCAATGCCCGACCGAGGCGACGTTGTTGTAGGCGTCGAGATAGCGCTCGCCCCCGGCATCGGTCAGCCAGACGCCCTCGCCGCGCACGACATGCAGCGGCTCGTCGTAGAACAGGCGATAGGCCGGGCCCAGCAGCCGGTCGCGGCGGGCGCGCAACGTGGCGGTCTGGGATTGGGGGGGGCGGTCGTCAGCCATGGCTTTCCTCCCGGCAGATCCGGTGCAGGCGGTCGGCGGCTTCCTGCCGGTCGAGACCGGCCAGGCGCCGCAGCCGCGCCCAGGCCGTCCGGTTGTTCCGCAGGATGTAGTCCCGGTTCCCCGGATGGCGCCGGGCGCGCCAGGCGCCGATGGTCACGATCATCACCAGCCGCGTCGCCATCAGGTCGCAGAGCAGCTCGATCTCCGGCGGTTGCAGCGGCAGCGCGGCGTGGTAGCCGGCGATCAGCTCGCCGGCCGGGCCCAGAGGGTCGTCTCCGTCCGACAGGTGATAGGCGGCGGCGACGGCGACATCGCTGGCCAGCACGGTCCGCACCGCGTCGCCGAAATCGATGATGCCCGTGACCATGTCGGGGTCGGCCGGATCGACCAGGATGTTGCTGGGATTGGCGTCGGCATGGATCACCTGCCGGCGCAGCCCCGGCAGGGCCGGCACCACCGCGCGGTCGAACCGGTCGAGGCCGGCTTCGGCCAGGGCCCGGCTGTCCGCATCCTCGATCTCGCCCAGCAGGTCGCGCAGCCGGGCCGCGCGGGCCATATCCCAGATCAGCTCGTGCCCATCCACCGGATGGCGGAACCCGGCCAAGGCTGCGGCGGTGCGGCCGAGCCTTTCGCCGATCCGCCGACGCTGGCGCGGCGAGCGCGCGGCGACCGTCGCCAGCGGCGTCCCGTCCAGGAAGGACAGCAGCCGGGCGACCAGCGGAGCGCCGGCGCCGATCTCGATCTCCGCCACCCCTTCGGGCGTGCACAGGATGCGCGGCGCCGGCAGCGCCGGATCCGTCCGCTCCAGATGCAGCAGCAGCTCGGTCTGGAAGTTCGTGACCTGCCGCTCCTCGGCCGGGTCGGCGATCTTGAGCAGCACGCGCCGCCCGGCCGCGGTCTCGATCCGGAAGTTCTGGTCGCGCTCGCTGCTCAGGGCGTCGGCGCGCCCCTCGATGCCGTAATGGTCGAGGACCAGCCGCTCGGCGTCCTGTAGCGAGAGATGCCCCGCCGCCATCAGCCGGAGAAGCCGTCGAAGAAGCGCGTCAGCAGCCAGCCGAGGACATCGACGGCGTAGCCGCCCTCCTGGATGATCGCCATCGGCTTGCCGAGCGCCTTGATCTTCTCGCCCGCCTTGGCAAAGCCGTCCTCGGTCACCTGCAACGCCGCCAGCGGCTCGTCCTTCGAGGCGTCGAAGCCGAGGCTGACCACCACGGCGTCGACGCCGGCCCGCTCGACCGCCGCCACCGCCTGGTCGACCGCCGCGAGCCAGCCCTCGTCGCCGGTGCCGAGCGCGAGCGGCAGGTTGAGGTTGGCCCCCTCTCCTGCCCCGTCGCCAGTCTCGCCGGCATGGCCGACATACCAGGGGTAATAGCGGTTCGGGTCGCCATGCACCGAGGCGACGAAGACATCCGACCGATCCCAGAAGATGCCCTGGGTGCCGTTGCCGTGATGAGCGTCGATGTCGAGCACGGCGACGCGCCTGGCGCCACGGTCGCGCAGCCGCTGCGCCGCCAGCGCCGCGTTGTTCAGGTAGCAATGGCCGCCGGCCCGGGCCGCATAGGTGTGGTGCCCGGGCGGGCGGGCCAGCGCATAGGCGGCCCGGCCGGACGCCGCCTCGTCGGCCGCGGCGATGGYGCAGGCCGCCGCGGCGGCCGAGGCCGTCCAGGTCTGCGGCCCGATCGGGCAGGAGGTGTCGGCGGTGTACCAGCCGAGCTTGCCGACGATGGTGCCGGAGGGCTTGGCGCCCTGGGCCAGCATCTCCGGGCTCGGATGGATGTTCGGTACCAGCTCGGGCCCGTGGTCGGGCAGCGCCGACCACTCCGCCCAGGCCTGCTCCAGGAAGTCGAGATAGTCCGGCGCATGGACCGACTGCAGCGCGGCGCGGTCGACCGCCGGCGGCTCGACCACGTCGAGCTTCATGTCGCGCACCGCGGCCAGCAGCGCCTCGGCCCGGGCCGGCACCTCGAAGTTGCGGCGCAGCTGCCCGCGCTGCAGGAAGAACTGCGGCGCGTGGCTGCGCTGGATGTCGTTCCAGAAGACCTTCATCTGATCGTCCCATTCGTCGAAGGGCAGCGGGCCGGCCTCGACCGCCCTGGCGTCACTGATGTATGATGCATCATCGAGACCCTTCGCACCATCCCCGCCGCATGGACAGCACGACGCCCCCGACGACCGAGAGACCCCGCCCGGTGCCGGGCCTGGATACGATCGACCACGAGAATCTGGGCGACATCGTCTATGCCAAGCTCAGTGCGGCGCTGATGGAGGGGGCGCTGCGGCCCGGGGAACGGCTGCGGATCCGCGACCTGGCGCAGCAGATGGGCACCAGCGTCACCCCGGTGCGCGACGCTATCCTGCGGCTGGTGCAGGAGCAGGTGCTGATCCTGCGCAGCCTGCGCGACATCCGGGTGCCGTCCCTGAGCCTGGAGCAGTATCTCGAGATCCGCGACATCCGGATCGAGCTGGAGGGGCTGGCGGCGGAGCGGGCCGCGGCGCGGGCGACGCCGAAGGACCTGAAGCTGCTGGAACGGCTGATCCGCCAGAACGAGACCGCGATCCGCAAGGGCGACAGCGCCGCCGCCATCGCCCTGAACGAGCAGTTCCACCTGGCGCTGCCGGCGATCGCCGGGCTGCCGACCCTGGCCGGCATCCTGAAGCCGCTGTGGATGCGGATGGGGCCGCTGATCTCCGAGCTGTACGAGGCCGGCGGCCGGTCGATGATCGAGCATCACTACCCGGTGCTGGAGGCGATCCGCGCCGGCGACGGCCCGGCCGCACGCCGGGCGATCGCGCAGGACATCCTGAAGGGCGGCGAGGTCATCCTGCAGCGTAAGCTGCTCGAGGCGGAAGAGCCGGCTCATATGGATCGTGCGAAACCCTGACTCGCGATCCCCTCCAATCCGTCATGGCGAGGAGCGAAGCGACGCGGCCATCCAGGGGCCGGTGCGAGCGGCGCTGGATGGCCACGCCCCTGCGGGGCTCGCCATGACGGATCAATATTTCGGGCCGCCACCTCACGACCAGTAGGGCGGTTTCTGGTCCTCGACCAGGACCAGCGCGGCCTTCCACCCCTTCTCGCAATGCTCCAGCGTGGCGCCGCGGCGGAACTGCTCGGCGGTATGCAGGCGCACCTCCTCCGGCGGCAGCACCAGCTCGGCCCCGCCGGCCAGCGCCTGGATCTGGGCCTGGCAGGCGCGCTCCAGGTAGTAGATCTGGTTGAACGCCTCCGGGATGCTGCGCCCGGCCACCAGCAGCCCGTGGTTGCGCAGGATCATCGCCTGGCGGTCGCCGAGGTCGCGCACCAGCCGGTCGCGCTCGTCGAGGTCGAGGGCGATGCCCTCATAGCCGTGATAGGCCAGCCGGCCGTAGAATTTCAGCGCGTGCTGGCTGATCGGCAGCAGGCCCTGCTTCTGCGCCGAGACCGCGATGCCGGCGGCGGTGTGGGTGTGGATGACGCAGACTAGGTCGTGCCGGGCGGCGTGGATCGCCGAATGGATGGTGAAGCCGGCGGCGTTCACCTCCTGGTCCATCGCCACGTCGGCGCCGCCGACCACCTGGCCGTCCAGGTCGATCTTGACCAGGTCGCTGGCGCGCATGCGCTCGAACAGCACGCCGTAGCGGTTGATCAGGAAATGATCCTCCGGCCCCGGCACCCGCGCGCTGATATGAGTGTAGATCAGGTCGGTCATCCGGAAATGCGCGACCAGCCGGTACAAAGCCGCCAGGTCGCAGCGCGTCGTCCACTCCGCCTCGCTCATGCCGGGCGGCACTGCCGTCACATGTCCGTCCATCCGGGCCTCCTCCTCAATAGCCTCGTTCGCGTTCGACCAGCCCGATCAGCGGCTGCCGGTCGACGGCGCGGCGATAATTCTCCGCCGCCTGGCGGGCAATGTCGCGCCGGTCCGTGCGCGACGCCATATGCGGCGTCACCACCACCGCCGGATGCCGCCAGGCGGCATGGTCCGGCGGCAGCGGCTCGATCTCGAACACGTCGAGCACGGCGCCGCGCAGATGCCCCTCATCGATCAGGGCCAGCAGGTCGTCCAGCACCAGCTGCTCGCCGCGGCCGACATTGACGAAGGCGGCGCCGGGCTTCAGCCGCGACAGCACTTCGCGGTCGAACAGGCGCCGCGTATCCGCCGTCAGCGGCAGGATCGACACCACCACGTCGCAATCGGCGATGCAGGGCCCCAGCCCCTCCGCCCCGGCGAAGCACTCCACGCCCTCGACCTGTTTCGGGCTGCGCGACCAGCCGCGCACCCGGTAGCCGAGGTCGCGCAGGGCCGCGGCAACGCCGAGGCCGATGGCGCCGAGCCCGAGCACCCCAACGGTCCAATCCGCGGCCGGGACCGGCGCCCGCGCCTGCCACAGCCGCTGTTCGCGCTGGCGGGCGGCGAGGTCGAAGTCGCGGTGGAAGTACAGCACCGACCACAGCACGTATTCCCGGATCCCGGCCGCCATGGCGCCGTCGATCATCCGGCACAGCGGCCGGTCGGGCAGGTCCGGGTCGGCGGTGATGTGGTCGATCCCGGCGCCGATCGAATGGATCAGGCGCAGCCGCGGCATGCCGGCCAGCACGCCCGCCGGCGGCCGCCAGCAGATCGCCATCTCCACTGTCTCAGGATCCGCATCCGGCCACAGCCGGACATCGGCGCCCGGCAGGGCGGCCTGCATCGGCTCGACCAGATAGCCGAGATCGAGGGTGGTGGAGAGCAGCAGGACCGTGGGCGCGCTGGACACTGCGTGTCTCATGCCGCCGGCTCCATCGCCAGGGCCGGCGGCGTCCAGTGCCGGCCCGGGATGCTGTCCAGCAGCTCGCGCGTGTAGTCATGGGCCGGGGCGGCGAAGACCGCGGCGATGTCACCCTGCTCGACGATCTCGCCGCGGCGCATCACCGCGATCCGGTCGCAGATCTGGGCCGCGACGCGCAGGTCGTGGGTGATGAACAGCATCGACAGGCCGAGGCGCCGGCGCAGGTCGCGCAGCAGGTCCAGCACCTGGGCCTGGACCGAGACGTCGAGCGCCGAGACCGGCTCGTCCGCGACCAGCAGCTCCGGCTTCATCGCCAGGGCCCGGGCGATGCCGATGCGCTGGCGCTGGCCGCCGGAGAATTCATGCGGGTAGCGGCCGGCGGCGGCGCGGTCCAGCCGCACCAGGTCGAGCAGCGCCAAGGCCTCCGCCTCGGCCTGGGCCCGCGGCACGCCATGGGCGATCGGCCCCTCACTGATGATCTCGCCCACCCGGCGCCGCGGATTGAGCGAGGCAAAGGGATCCTGGAACACCATCTGGATCCGCTTGCGATAGGGCTGCCAGCCGGACCGCGACAGCGGGCGCAGCTCGGCGCCGTCGAAGATGATGGAGCCGTCATCCGGCCGCACCAGCCGGACCAGCGTCCGGGCCAGGGTCGACTTGCCCGAGCCGCTCTCGCCGACCAGGCCGAGCGTCTCGCCGCGCCGGATCTCGATGGTGGCGCCGTCGATCGCCGTGGTCGCCGGCCGCCGGAACAGCCCGTGCGAGCGGTAGGTCTTGCGGATGCCCCGCGCCGCGACCAGGATTTCCGATCCGACCGCCGCACCGCCCGGCGCCCGCCCCTCGAAGCGGGGCACCGCGCGGATCAGCGCGCGGGTGTAGGGATGGGCCGGCGCGTTCAGCACCTCCTGCGCCGTCCCGGTCTCGACGATGCGGCCGTGCTGCATCACCGCGACCCGGTCGGCGATCTCGGCGACCACGCCGAAATCATGGGTGATGAAGATCACCCCCATGCCGCGCCGGCGCTGGATCGACTTGATCAGCCGCAGGATCTGCATCTGGGTGGTGACGTCGAGTGCCGTGGTCGGCTCGTCCGCCACCAGCATCGCCGGCTCCAGCGCCAGGGCGATGGCGATCATCACCCGCTGGCGCTGCCCGCCGGACAGCTGGTGCGGGTAGGACCGGGCGATCCGGGCCGGGTCGGGCAGGCCGACCGCGTCGATCAGCTCGGCCACCCGGTTGCCGGGGCGCACCCCGTGCACCTGCAGCACCTCGGCGATCTGGTCGGCCACCCGCATCAGCGGGTTCAGCGCGGTCATCGGCTCCTGGAAAATCATGCCGATGCGGGCGCCGCGCAGGGCGCGCAGCTGCTCCGGCTTCAGCGCCAGCAGGTCCCGCCCCTCGAACAGGATGCGGCCGGACCGGACCGGCAGCTGCTTCGGCAGCAGGCCGGTGACCGCGGCGGTCGCGACCGACTTGCCCGACCCGCTCTCGCCCACGACGCACAGGATCTCGCCGGCCGCCAGGGTCAGCGAGATGTCGGCCACCGCGTTCGGCCGATCGCCGCCCGGCGGCAGCGCGACGGTCAGGCCGGTGATCTCGAGCAGGCTCATCCCCGCCTCCGTGCCAGGCGCGGGTTCAGGGCGTCGCTGAGCCCCTCCCCCACCAAATTGAGCGACAGCACGGTCAGGAAGATCGCGACGCCGGGGAAGACGCTCATCCACCAGGCCAGGCGGATGACGCTGCGGCCGCTGCCGATCATGAAGCCCCAGGACATCAGGTTCGGGTCGCCGAGGCCGAGGAAGGACAGCGAGGATTCGAGCAGGATCGCGGTCGCCACCATCAGGCTGGCCAGCACCACCACCGAGGAGGCGACGTTGGGCAGGATCTCGCGGCAGATGATGGCGGCGTGCGACCGGCCCAGCACCTCCGCCGCCTGGACGAATTCGCGGTGGCGCAGCGACAGGCATTCGGCCCGCACCACCCGCGCCACCGGCGGCCAGGAGACCACGGCGATCGCCACCACGATCGATCCCAGGCTGGGCGTCAGGATGGCGACCACGACGATGGCCAGCACGAAGCCGGGCACGGTCTGGAAGATCTCGGTGAAGCGCATGATCAGATCGTCGACCCGTCCCCCGGCATAGCCGGCCAGGGCTCCAAGCAGCACGCCGATGCCGAGCGCGGCCAGAGTCGAGACCACGCCGATCAGCATCGAGACCGAGGCGCCATAGGCGATGCCGGCGGCGACGTCCCGGCCCAGCGAGTCGGTGCCGAGCAGGAACTGGTCCTCGCCCGGCGGGGTGAAGGGCGCGCCCTGCATGTCCCAGGGCGAGAACGGGAACAGCACCGGTGCCAGCGCGGCGATGAGGCCGAGCACGACCAGGAAGAGGAGGCCGGTGACGGCGCCCTTGTGGCGCAGGAAGGCCCGTCCCATCACACTGCCTCCACCCGCGGGTCGATCACCAGGTACAGCAAGTCGGTCACCAGGTTGAACAGCACCACCAGAACCGAGGTGCAGAGGAAGACGCCGAGCAGCAGTTGGTAGTCCCGCGCCATCAGCGCGTCGAATGCCAGCCGGCCGATGCCGGGCCAGGCGAAGACGGTCTCGACCAGCACCGCGCCGCCGACCAGCTGCCCGGCCTGGATGCCGGCCAGGGTGACGATCGGCAGCAGCGCGTTGCGCAGCACGTGCCGGCGCAGGATCCGCCCCTCCGGCACGCCCTTGGCCCGGGCGGTGCGGATATGGTCCTGGTCCGCCACCTCCAGCATCGAGGCGCGGGTCATGCGGGCATAGACCGCCATGTAGAATAGGCCGAGGGTCACCGCCGGCAGGGTCAGGTACCACAGCGTGTCGAGCACCGCGGCGATTCCGGTCAGGTCGGCGCCGACGGTCTCGCTGCCGAAGCTGGGCAGCCAGTTCAGCCAGACGCTGAACACCAGCACCAGCATCAGCCCGACCCAGAAGATCGGCGTGGCGTAGAAGCACAGGGCGACGACCGTGACCACGCTGTCGAGCCAGCGCCCGGCATGGCGCGCCGCGATCACCCCCGCGACCACCCCGGCCAGCAGCGCCAGCAGGAAGGCGGTGCCGGTCAGCAGCAGCGTCGCCGGCAGGCGCTCCAGGATCAGCGAGGCGACGCTGCGCTGCTGCGGGTAGGAGAAGCCGAGGTCGAGCTGCGCCACATGGCCGAGATAGATGCCGAGCTGGGTGATCAGCGGCTTGTCGAGGCCGAATTGCTGCCGCAGCTGGTCGACCAGCTGCTGGTCCGCCGCCCCGGACTGGCCGGCGATGACGCTGGCCGGGTCGCCGGGCGCGGCGTGGATCAGCAGGAAGCTGACGATCGCGACCGCCAGCACGACCAGCACCATCTTGACCAGGCGCCGACCGAGCAGGAGCAGGAGCCGCGTCATGGTCAGGCGATGAAGACGTCGTCGAAACAGGCATGCACGCCGGTTCCGGTGGTGATCAGGTTGGTCACCCGCCGGTCGTGGATGGTGGGGAAGCTCATCTCCATCAGCCAGACCACGGGCACCTCTTCGGTCAGGAGCTTCTGCACGTCATAGAAGGCCTGCTTCCGCACCTCGGGGTCGGCCGACATCCGCGCCGTCTCGAACAGCTTGTCGACCGCCGGGTTGGCGTAGCCTTCGGTGTTGGTGAAGGTCACCTTCTTGATGTTGCTGCTGACATAGGTGCGCTCGACCCCCAGCGTCGGGTCGCCGTACTGGTAGACGAAGTTGATCGCGGTCTCGTAGTCCCAGTCGCCGACCCGCTTGGCCCAACTGCCGGGGTCGGTCGTCTCCAGCACCACCTGGATGCCGACCTTGCCGAGCGAGGCGCGGATGTATTCCGACAGGCGCGACCAGATCTCGCCATAGGGGATGGCCAGGTGCTTGATGGTGAAGCGCACGCCGTTGGCATCGGGCTTCAGCCCGGCATCGTCCAAGAGCTTCGCCGCCGCCTTGAGGTCGTAGGCCTGCAGCTTGGCGTCCGGGTCGTGATAGCGGGTGGCCGAGGCGATCGGGCTGGTCGCCGGCTTGCCGACGCCGAACCACAGCCGCTTGACGATGAAGTCGCGGTCGAGCGCGTGGCTGATCGCCTGGCGCACCCGGACGTCGTCGAGCGGCTTCACCCGGTTGTTGAGGTCGAGCCACATCAGCGGCGCGAAATACTCCCAGCCCGTGGTTTCGACCATCACCGTCGGCAGCTGCTGGAACCGCGGCACGTCGAATGGCTCGATGTCGTTGAACTGGGTCATCTGGACCTGGCCGGTCTCCAGCGCCAGCGCCCGGCTCTGGCTGTCCGGCACGATCCGGTAGATCAGCTGGTCGAGATAGGGCTGCCCGGGCTTCCAGTACTCGGCGAACTTCTTCAGCCGGATGAAGCTGCCGCGCTGCCAGGCGTCGAAGGCGAAGGGGCCGGTGCCGACCGGGTGCTGGTTCGCCGGGTTGTTGCGGTAGTCGGTGCCGTCATAGAGGTGCTTCGGCACGATGGCGCAGGTGGTGACGTCGAACATCAGCAGGAACGGCTCGAACGGCGAATCGAGCGTCAGCTTGACGGTCTGCGGGTCCGGCGCCTCCGCCGCCTTGATCTTCGAGAACACGCCGCGGGCGCGGGGCGCCAGCTCCATGTGGAACTTCATGATCGAGAAGATCACGTCGTCGGCCGTCATCGGCTGGCCGTCGTGGAACGTCACATTCGGCTGCAGATGGAAGGTGTAGGTCAGCTTGTCGTCCGACAGCTCCCAGCTCTTCGCCAAAGCCGGCAGGGGCGTCAAGTCGGGGGCGTAGCTGATCAGCCCCTGATAGATCTTGCTGGCGACGATCAGGGTCGGCCCCTGGTTGTTCACTCCGGGGACCAGCAGCGGCGGCTCCGGCGTGATCACGGTGGTCAGCGTGCCGCCGGCCTTGGGCGCCACGCCCTGGGCCCGGGCCTCGGCGAGGCTCAGGAGCGAGAGCGCCCCGGCGGTGGCGAGCAGATGCCGCCGTGTCAGACCATGGCTGTCCATTCTTCGATCGCCTCCCGTGCTGCCGGCCGGCCCCGTCTGCGCCGCCCCGATCCGGCTTTTGCAAATCCCGTGCCATCTGGCGCATCATGTTTGATGCATCATAATCCGGCGTCAAGAGCCATGGCGAGCGATCAGCGGTCGGGGCCGGCGGGATCGATCCGGGGCGGATTGCCCAGGATTTGATCAGGCCGGCCCTCCCTGCGAGACCTGTCCGGAATTCCAACACCGTCATTGCGAGCGCAGCGGTAACTGCCCAGGAGGACCTTAACCTCTTGACCGATCTGGGAGGTTTGTGAGTCAAGGAAGGATGACGCCGCCACCCCCATCGTTGTCCGAGGAAGGTCTTCTGGCCCTAATTGGCGAGTTGCAGGCGCGCAACCGGATGCTGGAGCAGCAGAACGCAGTGCTGACGGCGCGGGTTGCCGAGTTGGAACGTCGGCTTGGGCTGGATAGCAGCAATAGCAGCAAGCCGCCGTCGAGCGATGGGCCGGGCACCCGCCAGGTGCGGGCGCTGCCAGGCGGCGCTGCAGGACCAGCCGGTGCAGCTTGTCGACAGCCGTCAGGTGTTCGATTTGCCTGAGCCGGCGGGGCTGATCGTCACGGAACATCAGCGCTATGGTTGCAAATGCCGTGGTTGCGGCGCAGTCACGACAGGATCGTTTCCGCCCGCGGTCAGTGCGCCGGTGCAATATGGTGGTCGGCTGGCCGCTGTGKTGAGCTATCTGTCGGCGGGACAGTTCCTGCCCGAAGACCGGCTCGGGCAAGTCCTCGCCGATCTGTTCGGGGTGAGGGTGTCGGCCGGCACGATCGGACAGATGATCGCCCGCGCCGCCGGCCGTGCGCAGGACTTCGCGGCCGCCGTGTGCGAGAAGATCCGCCAGGCACCGGTCAAGCATCTGGATGAGACCGGGTTTTGGGCAGGTAGCAAGCCGCAATGGCTGCATGTGGCGGGCACCGCCGGGAGCGACGGGCTGGTGCATTACCGTGTGTCACCCAAGCGCGGCGACGTGCTGGCGCAGGCGGCGCATATCGTCGTGCACGACCATTGGACATCCTACTTTCAGATGTCCGGCGTTACGCATGCGCTGTGCAATGCCCATCACTTGCGCGAATTGACKGCGCTGGTGGACATCGATGACGAGGCCTGGGCCCGGCGGATGCGAGGGTTGCTCCGTTCCCTGTGCCATGCGGTCAATCCGGCCCGGGAGCGCCCGGCAGATCGGACAGGCGCACTGCGCCCCCTCAGGATCCGCGCCGCCGAGCGGCTTTACGACCATATCGTCCGCGATGGTATCGCCTGGCACGAGGCGCTGCCCGCACTGCCCCGCGACATCAAACGCGGACGGATCAGGCGGCGCACCGGCCACAATCTCCTGCTCCGCCTCAAACTGCAGAAAGACGCGGTGCTTCTGTTCCTGCACAACCCGGCGGTGCCGTTCACCAACAACGAAGCCGAGCGCGATGCCCGGATGATGAAACTCCGACAGAAAATCTCCGGCGGGTTCCGCACATCTCAAGGCGCAGACAACTTCGCCACGCTCCGCACCCTCATCGGCACCGCTCGAAAGCGCGGATGGAACCTGCTCGAAACACTGTCATCCTGCCCAACACAACTCATCCATAACCTCAACTCCGCCTAATCACGCCTGCACCTGGGC
>NZ_JBFRCU010000015.1:0-106158 GCF_052113205.1 Inquilinus sp. YAF38
ATCCGCGACAGGGAACCCAAGCATGGCCGTCGTCAACGGAACCGCCGGAGCCGATCTGATCCATGTCGCCGGCGACGGGCTGATCGCGCCGCCAGGCTTCACCAACATCGCCCAGGCGACGGATGACGCCGATACGCTGAATGGCCTCGGCGGCATCGACGCGATCTATGGCGGCGGCGGAAATGACGTGATCGACGGCGGCGATGGCAATGACAGCCTCATCGGTGGCGCCGGGGCGGACACGATGCTCGGCGGCGCCGGCATCGACGTCGTCAGCTACGGCGGCACTGATGGCGTCCTCGTCGATCTCACCACCGGCCAAGCCGTCGGCGGCGACGCCCAGGGCGATGTGCTCAACGGCATCGAGAACATCAATGGCACCGAGTCCGACGACACCCTGAACGGTTCCGCGGCGGCCAACACCTTGAACGGCCTCGGCGGCGCCGACTCGATCCACGGCGGGGCCGGCAACGACACGCTCGACGGTGGCGCCGGTGACGATATCCTTGTGGGCGGCGCCGGGGCCGATCATCTCGATGGCGGGGCCGGCAGCGACATCCTCAACTACGGTGGTCCCGCCGGGGTGACCATCGATCTCGGCACCGGCCTTGCCGCCGGCGGCGACGCCCAGGGCGACGTGATCTCGGGCTTCGAGAATGTCTGGGGCACCAACGTTCATGACGACATCATCACCGGATCGTCCGGCGCCAATCTCCTCGACGGCTTTGGCGGCGACGACGTCCTCAGCGGCGGCGCCGGCGACGACCAGCTCGTGGGCGGTTACGGCGACGACGTCCTCCGCGGCGGCGCCGGGGCCGATGTGCTGGACGGCCGCGACGGCATCGACCTCGTCAGCTTCTACGGCGCCACCGCCGCGGTGTCGGTCTATCTGTCATCCGGTGTCGGCAGCGGCGGCGATGCGGAGGGGGACACCTATGCCGGCATCGAGAACGTCAATGGCGGCAAGGGCGCGGACACCATCGCGGGCAGCACGGCCGCGAACGTCCTGAACGGCTATGAGGGCAACGACACCATTGGTGGCGGGGACGGCGATGATACCCTCCTCGGCGGTGCCGGCGACGATCAACTGCAGGGCGATGCCGGGGCGGACCGCATCGACGGCGGCGCCGGCATCGATACCGCCAGCTATGAGGGACCGGCCGGGGTGACGGTCGACCTCGGCACCGGCTACGGCAGCGGCGGCGATGCCCAGGGCGATACGCTGTCCGGCATCGAGAACGCCTGGGGCACCAGCCTCCACGATGATGTCCTCACCGGATCTGCCGGGGCCAACAGCCTCGTGGGCTGGGGCGGGAATGATGTCCTCGCCGGGATGGGCGGCTCCGACACGCTGATCGGCGGTTTTGGCGATGATACGCTCCGCGGCGGCGACGGCGACGACTTCCTCCATGTCGGGGCCGGCGCGGATATCATGGACGGCGGCGCCGGCCGCGACACCATCGTCTTCGACATCCCCATGGTCGCCGACTGGCAGTCGGGCATGCTCGACCCCGACATCAGCACAGATACCTGGCAGAGCTGGGAGGCGATCCAGGGCTCCTACGGCAACGACACGATCCGCACCGACAGTTGGGGCTATGCGGTGGAGCTGCGCGGCGGTGCCGGCGACGATGTGCTCGCCGCGGGGGGCGACAGCATCGGCGTCGTCGCCGACACGCTGTCGGGGGATGACGGCAACGACCAGCTCGACGGCGGCGCCGGCAACGATGTCCTCCGCGGCGGCACCGGGGCGGATGTGCTGGTGGGCTCCGCAGGGACCGACACGGCCAGCTACTACAGCGGCACGACGAGGGTGCTGGTCAGCCTCGCCAGCGGCACTGGCAGCGGCGGCGAGGCGCAGGGCGATACGTTGTCCGGCATCGAGAACCTCTCCGGCAGCCAGGGCGGCGACAGCCTCTACGGCAATGCCGGCGCCAACGTCCTGCAGGGCTGGAACGGCAACGACACCCTCGTCGGCCGGGCCGGCAAGGACACGCTCACCGGCGGAGCCGGGGCCGACCGCTTCCAGTTCACCGCGCTCGGCGACAGCGTGGTCGGCGCCAATGCCGACCGGATCACCGATTTCAGCCATGCCCAGGGCGATAAGATCGACCTGGCGGGGATCGACGCCAAGTTCACGGTCGCGGGCAACCAGGCCTTCAGCTTCATCGGCACCGCCGCCTTCACCCATGTGGCCGGGCAGCTCCACATCTGGCACGACGCCGGCCAGACCATCGTCTCCGGCGACGTCAACGGCAACGGCACCGCCGACTTCAACATCGTCCTGAGCGGCACGATCGCCCTGGTCGCCGGCGACTTCGTGCTCTGAGCCAGCCCAGCCGGGATTGGTCCCGGGCCGACTATCGGCGGCATCTCGCACCGCAGCATCCGCGACAGGGAACCCCAGCATGGCCGTCGTCAACGGAACCGCCGGAGCCGATCTGATCCATAATGTCGGCGATGGCTTGATCGCGCCGCCCGGCTTCACCGACATCGCCCAGGCGACGGACAACGACGACACGCTGAGCGGCCTCGGCGGCACCGACGCGATCTATGGCGGCGGCGGCAACGACCTGATCGATGGCGGGGACGGCAATGACAGCCTGATCGGGGGCGCCGGGGCGGACACGCTGCTCGGCGGCGCCGGCATCGACCTCGTCAGCTACGGCGGGGCGACTGGCGTGCTGGTCAGTCTCAATACCGGCCATGGCATTGGCGGCGATGCCGAGGGTGACGTGCTCAACGGCATCGAGAATGTCCACGGCACCGCTTTCGGCGACAGCATAACCGGATCGGCTGCGGCGAACACGCTGACCGGCCTCGGCGGCAGCGACCTGCTCCATGGCCAGGATGGCAACGATATGCTCGACGGCGGGGATGGCGGTGACAACCTTCACGGAGAAAACGGCAACGACACAGTCAGCGGCGGTGCCGGCGACGATACGATCACAGGGGACGCGGGCGCCGATCATCTCGATGGCGGGGCCGGCAGCGACATCCTCAACTACGACGGTCCCGCCGGGGTGACCGTCGATCTCAGCACCGGCCTTGCCGCCGGCGGCGACGCCCAGGGCGACGTGATCTCGGGCTTCGAGAACGTCTGGGGCAACAACGTCCATGGCGACATCATCACCGGATCGTCCGGCGCCAATCTCCTCGACGGCTGGGGCGGCGACGACGTCCTCGGCGGCGGCGCCGGCGACGACCAGCTCTTGGGCGATCACGGCGACGACGTCCTCCGCGGCGGCGCCGGGGCCGATGTGCTGGACGGGGGCGACGGCATCGACCTTGTCACCTTCTACGGCGCCACTGTCGCCGTGACGGTCAATCTGTCGTCCGGTGTCGGCGGCGGCGGAGACGCCCAGGGCGACACCTATGTCGCCATCGAGAACGTCAATGGCGGCAAGGGCGCGGACGCCATCGAGGGCAGCACGGCGGCGAATGTCCTGAACGGCTATGAGGGCCACGATACCATTTATGGCGGGGACGGCGACGATACCGTCCTCGGCGGTGCCGGCGACGATCAGTTGGAGGGCGATGCCGGGGCGGACCGCATCGACGGCGGCGCCGGCATCGACACCGTCAACTATGACGGATCGACCGGGGTGACGGTCGACCTCGGCACCGGCCTCGGCAGCGGCGGTGAGGCGCAAGGCGATACGCTGTCCGGCATCGAGAACGCCTGGGGCACCGGCATCTACGATGATATCCTCACCGGCTCTGCCGCCGCCAACCGCCTCGAGGGCTTCGGCGGGAACGATGTCCTCGCCGGGATGGGCGGCGCCGACACGCTGATCGGCGGCGCTGACGATGACACGCTTCACGGCGGCGACGGCGACGATTTCCTCCATGTCGGGGACGGGGCGGATGTCATGGATGGCGGCGCCGGCCGCGACACCATCGTCTTCGACCGCCCCATGGTCGCCGACTGGCAGTCGGGCGTGCTGGACGCCGACATCAGCACGGATGCCTGGCAGAACTGGGAGGTGATCCAGGGCTCGTCCGGCAACGACACGATCCGCACCAACAGCTGGGGCTACGCGGTGGAACTGCGCGGCGGTGCCGGCGACGACGTGCTCGCCGCCGGGGTCAACGACGCCACCGCCGACACGCTGTCGGGCGAGGCCGGCAACGACCGGCTCGACGGCGGCCCCGGCGACGACGTGCTCCGCGGCGGCGCCGGGGCGGATGTGCTGGTGGGCTCCGCCGGCACCGACACCGCCAGCTACTATACCGGCACCACCGGAATCCTGGTCAGCCTCGCCAGCGGGACCGGCAGCGGCGGCGAGGCCCAGGGCGACACTCTGAGCGGCATCGAGAACCTCTCCGGCAGCCAGGGCGGCGACAGCCTCTACGGCAGTGCCGGCGCCAATGTGCTGCAGGGCTGGAACGGCAATGACACCCTCGTCGGCCGGGCCGGCCAGGACACGCTCAGCGGCGGCGCCGGGGCCGACCGCTTCCAGTTCACTGCGCTCGGCGACAGCGTGATCGGCGCCGATGCCGACCGGATCACCGATTTCAGCCATGCCCAGGGCGACCGCATCGACCTGGCCGGGATCGATGCCAATGTCACGGTCGCGGGCGACCAGGCCTTCAGCTTCATCGGCACCGCCGTCTTCACTCATGTGGCCGGGCAACTCCACATCTGGCACGACGCGGGCCAGACCATCCTCTCCGGCGACGTCAACGGCAACGGCACCGCCGACTTCAACATCGTCCTGAGCGGAACGGTCGCACCGGTCGCCGGCGACTTCGTGCTCTGACCGCAGCCGGCCGGGGCGGTCCCGGGCGGGCTATCGGCGGCATCGCGCACCGCAGCATCCGTGACAGGGAGACGGACATGGCCATCGTCAATGGAACTGCCGGAGCCGATCTGATCCATATCGCCGGCGACGGGCTGATCGCTCCGCCCGGCGTGACCGACATCGCCCAAACGACGGACGGCGGCGACACGGTGAGCGGCCTCGGCGGCACCGATGTGATCTATGGCGGCGGCGGCGACGATGTGATCGACGGCGGCGACGGCAATGACAGCCTCATCGGTGGCGCCGGGGCGGACGGGCTGCTCGGCGGCGCCGGCATCGACGTCATCAGCTACGGCGGCTCCGTTGGCGTGAACGTCGATCTCTCCACCGGCCACGGCACCGGCGGCGAGGCCGAGGGCGATGTGCTCAACGGCATCGAGAACATCAGCGGCACCGAGTTCGGCGACAACCTGAACGGTTCCGCGGCGGCCAACACCCTGAACGGCCTGGGCGGCGCCGACTGGGTCCACGGCGAGGGCGGCAACGACACGGTCGTCGGTGGCGCTGGTGACGATATCCTTGCGGGCGACGCCGGGGCCGATCATCTCGATGGCGGTGCCGGAATCGACACCCTCAATTACGACGGTCCCGCCGGGGTGACCGTCGACCTCAGCATCGGCCTTGCCGCCGGCGGCGAGGCCCAGGGCGACGTCATCACGGGCTTCGAGAATGTCTGGGGCACCAGCGACCATGGCGACATCCTCACCGGATCTTCCGGCGCCAACCGCCTCGACGGCTATGGCGGCGACGATGTCCTCAGCGGCCTCGCCGGCGACGATCATCTCGTGGGCAGCTACGGCAACGACGTCCTCCGCGGCGGCGCCGGAGCCGATGTGCTCGACGGCGGCTCCGGCATCGACCTCGTCAGCTATTACGGCGCCACTGCCGGGGTGCTGGTCAATCTGGGCAGCGGAGTCGGCGTCGGCGGCGATGCCGAGGGGGACACTTATGCCAGCATCGAGAACGTCAACGGCGGCAAAGGCGCGGATTGCATTGCGGGCGGTGTGGTTGCGAACGTTCTTAACGGCTACGAAGGCGATGACATCGTCCTCGGTGGGGGCGGCAGCGATACCCTCATCGGCGGTGCCGGTGACGATCTGCTGACTGGCGGCGCCGAGGCGGATCGGCTCGACGGCGGCGCCGGCATCGACACCGTCGACTATGACGGTACCGCCGGGGTGACGGTCGACCTCGGCGCCGGCCTCGGCAGCGGCGGCGAGGCGGATGGCGACACGCTGTCGGGCATCGAGAACGTCCGAGGCATCGCCGGCTACGATGACGCCCTCACCGGCTCTGCCGCCGCCAACCGCCTCGAGGGCTTCAGCGGGAACGATGTCCTCGCCGGGATGGGCGGCTCCGACCTGCTGATCGGCGGCGAGGGCGACGACACGCTCCGCGGCGGCGACGGCGACGACTATCTCTATGTCGGGGACGGAGCGGATATCATGGATGGCGGCGCAGGCCGCGACACCATCGTGTTCGGAAACGCCATGGTCGCCGACTGGCAGTCGGGCGTGCTCGACGCCGACATCAGCACGGATGCCTGGCAGAACTGGGAGGTGATCCAGGGCTCTGGCGGCGACGACACGATCCGCACCAACAGCTGGGGCTATGCGGTCGAGCTGCGCGGCGGTGCCGGCAATGACGTGCTCGCCGTCGGGGTCGACGACGCCCTCGCCGACACGCTGTCGGGCGAGGACGGCAACGACCAGCTCGACGGCGGCGCTGGCAACGATATCCTCCGCGGCGGCGCCGGGGCGGATGTGCTGGTGGGCTCCGCCGGCACCGACACCGCCAGCTACTACAGCGGCACCACCGGAATCCTGGTCAGCCTGGCCACCGGCCTCGGCAGCGGCGGCGAGGCCCAGGGCGATACCCTGAGCGGCATCGAGAACCTCTCCGGCAGCCAAGGCTGGGACCAGCTCTACGGCGATGCCGGCGCCAACGTCCTGCAGGGCTGGAACGGCAACGACGTGCTCGTCGGCCGGGCCGGCAAGGACACGCTCACCGGGGGCGCCGGGGCCGACCGCTTCCAGTTCACCGCGCTCGGCGACAGCGTGGTCGGCGCCAATGCCGACCGGATCACCGATTTCAGCCACACCCAGGGCGATAAGATCGACCTGGCCGGGATCGATGCCAATGTCACGGTCGCGGGCGACCAGGCCTTCAGCTTCATCGGCACCGCCGCCTTCACCCATGTGGCCGGGCAGCTCCACATCTGGCACGACGCCGGCCAGACCATCGTCTCCGGCGACGTCAACGGCAACGGCACCGCCGACTTCAACATCGTCCTGAGCGGCACGATCGCCCTGGTCGCCGGTGACTTCGTGCTCTGACCGCACCCGGCCGGGGCGTCGCGCCGGCCGAATGCAACCGGCGACCGTAGCCGGAAAAACTCGACATAATATCCCTGTTCCCTCGGGCGGGCATCCTCCATTTGGCTGAGGCGGCTGAGGTCAGTCCGGAGCAGACTGGCGGGCGGGTATTGCGGACGGCCGCCGGATGAAGGGGAAGAGCGATGGCATTCACGCCCACCAACCTCACCGCACTGGACTGGGACCTCACGCGCAATGCGGGGGCGCTGTCGGTCCCGATCGAGGAATTCGCCAGCATCGCCTTGACCAGGCTGCAGGTGACGGCCGGCGTCACCTATTATCTGATCGGAAGCACCGTCAGTGCCGATAACCGCAATGCCGCTATCGGCGTCATCGACGCGGACGGAAACGCGCTCGCCACCAGCTCGCCCGGCGAGCTCGGGATCCTGACCTTTTCGGCGACGTCGACCGGATCGGTCTATCTCGGGGTCGCGAACCCGATGGGATACCCGGGGGTTGCGGATCTCTTCGTCACCACCAATTCGGCGTCGCTGGTCCAGATCGACGGCTTGTACACGGCGGCGGCCGGCGAGCGCGTCGCCGGCCACGGCGGCGCCGATTCGATCGACCTGGGGGCGGCCGGGCTGGATGCGCTGGGCGGCGGCGGCGACGACAGCCTCACCGGCAACGGCCTCGACAACCGCCTCAGTGGTGGCGCCGGGAACGATCATATCTCCGCCGGGGACGGCAACGACGCGATCTGGGGCGGGCTGGGACTCGATTTCATCGATGGCGGTGCCGGCAACGATATCGCCTATGCCGGCGACGCTCCCGACGTCGTGCTCGGCGGAGACGGCATCGACCGGCTGTATGGCGGCGCCGGGGCCGATCGGCTCGATGGCGGTGCCGGCAATGACGTCATTTCTGGCGATGCCGGGAACGACCTGGTCTCGGGCGGGATCGGCAACGATACGCTGTCGGGGGGCGACGGAGACGACAATATCGCCGGCGCCGAGAATGACGACGTGCTCTACGGCGGGGCCGGCGAAGACCTGCTCAGCGGTGACGCCGGCAACGACACGATTTTCGGCGATGACGCACATGACTTCATTACCGGGGATGCGGGCGACGACACGCTTGATGGCGGCGCCGGCAACGACCAGCTTTATGGCGGAGAGAACAACGACGTGCTGCGCGGCGGCGCCGGGGCCGACGATCTTGGCGGCGACGCCGGCGTCGATACCGTCAGCTACTACAGCAGCAGCGTCGGGGTCGTGGTCGATCTCGCCACCGGCAAGGGCAGTGGCGGCGAAGCCCAGGGCGACCACCTGTACAATGTCGAGAACCTCTCCGGCAGCCAGGGCAGCGACAGCCTTTACGGTAACGCCGGCGCCAATGTGCTGCAGGGCTGGGGCGGCGCCGACGTGCTCCGCGGCGGCGCCGGAGCCGACCGGCTCGACGGCGGCGCCGGCATCGACACCGCCAGCTATTACAACGGCACGACCGGAGTCGTGGTCAGCCTCGCCAGCGGTCTCGGCAGCGGCGGCGAAGCGCAGGGCGACATCCTGGTCTCGATCGAGAACCTGTCTGGCAGCCAGGGCAGCGACAGCCTCTACGGCAACACCGGCGCGAATGTGCTGCAGGGCTGGAACGGCAACGACGCCCTCATCGGCCGGGCCGGCAAGGACACGCTCACCGGCGGCGCCGGGGCGGACCACTTCACCTTCGCGGCGCTCGGCGATAGCGTGGTAGGCGCCAATGCCGATGTCATCACCGATTTCAGCCACGCCCAGGGCGATCGCATCGACCTGTCGGGCATCGACGCCAAGTTCACGGTCGCCGGCGACCAAGCCTTCACTTTCATCGGCACCGCCGCCTTCACCGGCGTCGCCGGACAACTTCACATCTGGCAGAACGCCGGCCAGACCATTGTCTCCGGCGACGTCAACGGCAACGGCACCGCCGACTTCAACATCGTCCTGACCGGGACCATCAATCTTGTGGCGGCCGATTTCGTGCTGTGAACCGGGCTTTCGGTGTTGCGACGCTGATGAGGCGAAGATCCCGACATTCGCCGTTGGATAGCGGCGGTGGGCCGGCTTGTGCGCTGACCCGCTTTAGGATTTACTGCCTCTTGGCCCGAAGTTGCGGCGTGGCCTCGGACCTTTCGGATGGAATCCGGCTTCCAATTTGTATTTGTGGCTGATTTTTTCAAAAGGCCGGCAATGGCGATCGATTTTGAAGGGGGACTGCAGTGGGAGCGACACCGGGTGACGACGTGCTCTACGGCACGGAGCTATTTGACCTTATTGACGCCGACGGCGGCAGCGATCAGATCTATGGCCTCGGCGGCCCCGATATTCTGATCGGTGGTAATAGTGGTGACCGTCTGGACGGCGGTGCCGGTATCGACCGCTCGTCCTATGCCAGCAGCGATGGCGGGGTGTCTGTCAGCCTGAGGAGCGGCACTGCCCATGGCGGTGATGCCGAGGGCGACATTCTGGTCAGCATCGAGCAACTGGAAGGATCTGAATTCGTCGACACGCTCGGCGGCGATGACGGAGCCAACTGGCTGGATGGCCGTGAAAGCAACGACTCGCTGGCCGGTTGGGGCGGTGACGACGAGCTGATCGGCGGCGCCGGGGCGGACTCTCTGAACGGTGGTGACGGTACCGACACGGCAGACTATTCCGGCTCGACCGGGGTCATGGTCGATCTCTTTGCCGGCACCACTAGCGGCGGCGATGCCGCAGGCGATAACCTGATCAGCATCGAGAACATCTCCGGCGGCGAGTCCAACGACTATCTGGTCGGGACCGCTGGCGCCAATGTGCTGCAGGGCCGCGCCGGCGACGATGTCCTCACCGGCGCCCGCGGAGCGGACACGCTGACCGGCGGCGCAGGGGCGGACCGTTTCGTCTATATCGGCACGGTCCACAGCCCCGTCGGGGCCGAGGCCGACCGGATCACCGACTTCACCCGAGGCCAGGGCGACCGCGTCGATCTCTACGGCATGGACGCGAACATCACGGCCGCCGACAACCAGGCCTTCAGCTTCATCGGCACCGGCCTCTATACCGGTGTCGCCGGGCAGCTGCGTTTCGCCTTTACCAGCCCCGGTGTCACCACCATTGCGGGCGACGTCGACGGCGACAAGGTCTCCGACTTCCACATCATCCTGACCCGCACCATCGCCCTGGTTGCCGCCGATTTCGTGCTCTGAACCGGCTCAGCCGGCCGGCGCCGGGCCGCGGACGGTGCGGCGCCAGACCAGCGGCGCCGGGATCGTCAGCCGCAGCGGCGCCGTGCCCTCCGCGGAGTCCAGCGCCGCCATCACCGCGTCGCCGGTGGCGTCGACCGACTGTTCGAAGGTGGTCAGGTCATAGGCCGACCAGCCGGCCTGCTCGGTGTTGTCGAAGCCGATGACGCAGAGATCCTCGGGCACGCGCAGGCCCAGATCATGGCGCGCCGCATCGATAAAGCCGAAGGCGACCAGGTCGTTGATGCAGAAGGCGGCGTCCGGCCGGTCCGGCCGCAGCAGCAGGTCGTGCGCCGCGGCCCGGCCGGTGGCGTAGACGGTGCGGCCGCCGCGCCAGACGGCGGGCTCGATCCCCTCGGCCCGGGCGGCGGCCAGGAAGCTGGCCTCGCGCGCCAAAAGGGCGGGCGTGCCCTGGGCCGAGGTCACCAGGCCCAATCGCCGGCAGCCGGCGCGGCGGAAGGCGGCCACCGCCAGCCGGCCGGGCAGGGCGCTGTCGATGGCGATGTTGTCCGGCCCCTCGATCCGGTCGTCGCGGTTGATCAGCACCACCCGCTGCCCGGCGGCGAGGCACAGCCGGGTGATCTCCTCCGATGGCGTGCCGGACAGCACGATGGTGGCGTCGGCCCGGTAGTTCAGGATCTGCCGCAGCGCCGACCGGGCATCGGCGTCACCGCGGCCGCTGGTGCCGATCAGCATGGCGACGCGGCCGCTGTGCTGCAGCCGGTCGGTCAGGGCCCCGACCATGCGCGACCGCAGCGGCGTCTCCAGGTCGGAGGCGACGATGCAGACGATGTTGCTGGACCGCCGGGTCAGGCCGCGGGCCAGGTGGTTGACGTGGTAGCCCAGCGCCTCTGCCGCCGACATCACCCGCTGCCGGGTCTCGGCCGAGACGCTCGCGCCGGGGGTGAAGGTGCGCGAAACGGCGGAGCGGGAGACGCCGGCCCGGTCGGCCACCTGCTGGGCGCTGGCGAAGCTGCGGCGACGGGTCACGATGGAACAGACCTGCTGGTGTTGCCGCCCATCTCCAGGCGGCGAAACAGCCGATGATATGCACAGCCGTGCAGAAGGCAAGCACCAGGGCTGGTTTGGTTACCCCGGGCGGAGGCTATGGATGGTTGACAGGACGGCTCTTTCATGTCGAGCTTGCACAGCCGTGCAAGAAGCGGGCCGCATGGCGCGGACGGGCTCGACCCGGTCGCGTCGTGACCAGCCCCGGGCGGCTCTGTGGCGGATGGAACATTCGGGCGCCGTGATTGCGGCGCAGGATTCCGCGAGGGCCGTTGGGAGGCGGTTCCCGGGGGCAGGTGGACAGGGGGCAGAGAGATGGGTCAGGCGCTCGGACGGGATCGGCTTGAGGCTCTGGCGGAAGAGCTGCGGGGGCGGCGGTCGCGCATGCAGCTCAGCTCGCGCACCGCGAAGCTGATCGACAGCGGCGTGCCGAAGATGGCGCAGAAGCTGGTCGAAGAGGCGGCCGAGGTGGCGATCGACGCCGTCCGGGGCGAGCGCCAGGCCGTGATCGAGGAGGCCGCCGACCTGATGTTCAACCTGACCGTGCTGCTGACCGAGCTCGGGATCGGACCCTGCGAGGTCTGGGACGAGATGGACCGCCGCCAGAAGCTGTATGGCATCGCCGAGAAGCTGCCGAAGGACCGGTAGTCGGTCCGCCGACGCTCCGTTTTCCACGCGTTTTGTGATGAGGCCGCGGCGCCGGACAGCACCGCGGCCTCAGTCTTTTTAGACCATGTCGACCGCAGGCCCGCCCAGCTTCGGGTCAGTCAGGCTCGGGCGGCCGATTTCGACATGGCCGGCGAAACGGCGCAGGAAGCCGTCGCCAGTCCCCGCCGTGATGCTGAGATCGAACCAGCCGGAGCTGGACCGCAGTGACCAGCGGTCGCGGACCAGGGCGCCCGGCCACAGGTAGACGTGCCGCGGCGGCTCGGCGCTGTAGCCGTTGGCGACGGTGAGATAGCAGGGCCGGAAGCCGGTGTTGTTCAACAGCAGCGTGACGTCGCCGGTGATGCCGTCCTGCATCAGCCGCACGTCGGGCCGCGCCTCGCCCGACAGAATCGGGGTCAGGCGGCCCTTGAACCGGTTCAGCATGCCGTTCGGCCCATAGACCGACAGGTCGTAGCTGCGGCCATGGTCCGGCGTCCAGCTGTCCGACAGCGTGTCGCCGGCCCCGACCGTGTATTGCCACGGTCCGCGTCGGTCGGCGGTCGGCTGCATCGGCCGGTCCGGGAACACGGTGTCGTCCGGCTCATAGGGCTTGCCCGTCTCGTCGAAGGTCGCGCCGCCATCGGCATAGACGGTGAAGCAGGCGCCGACGGTGCCGGCATTGGCGAAATCGATCCAGACCCTTCGCCCGGTCGGGTCGAGCCGGGCATGGGCGCCGAGCCGGTAGGGCAGGGGCCGGGCGCGGCGCTGCCCCTGCTGCTGCACCGGCCTGGACTGCGCCGCCGGCGGCACCGGCCCGGGCCGGCTGGCGGCGGCATCCGCCTCGGCCTTGTAGCGGCGCGTATCCGGCAGCGGCGGCAGGGCGGCGTCGGGCGTGCGGAAGTCGAAGGCCGTGGTCAGGTCGCCGCAGACCGCGCGGCGCCAGGGCGAGATGAAGCGGCAGGGCACGCCGAAGCGCCGCTCGATCAGCTGCAGCACCGAGGTGTGGTCGAACAGTTCGGAGCAGACCCAGCCGCCCTTGCTCCAGGGCGAGACCACCAGCATCGGCACCCGGGGCCCGAGGCCGATCGGCACGCCGTTGAAGTTCTCGTCCCCGACCGGGAGCGTGCTGCGGCCCTGATAGCCGTAGAACCGGGTGTTCACCGGCGGCACCGGCGCTGGCACATGGTCGAAGAAGCCGTCATTTTCGTCGTAGTTCACGATCAGGGCGGTCTTGGCCCAGACCTTCGGGTTGCTGGTCAACGCCTCGAGGATCTTGTCGACGAAGGCCTGGCCGGCGGCGGGGGAGGCGTTGGGGTGCTCGCAGAAGGCGTCGGGGCAGATCACCCAGGACACCTGCGGCAGCCGGTCGGCCTTGACATCCTCGGCGATCGCCCGCGCCAGCACGGCGTCGTAGGGATCCTCGTTCGAGGCCAGCTTGGGGCCGACATAGGCACGGCCGCGCTTGTACAGGTCCGAGCTCTTGTCCAGCTTGCGGAAGTCGCGGTGATAGGCCAGCGAATTGCAGCCATAGTTGGAATAGGCTTGGTAGACCCGCCAGTCGATGCCGTGCTTCTCCAGCGTCTCGGCATAGGCCTCCCAGGTGAGCCCTTCCCAAGGCTCGTCGAGATCCATGTCGCCGGTCCAGTTGTTGTCCAGCTCCTGCCCGTGCAACCGGCGCTTCGGGTTCTTCGGGTCGCGGCCGGTCAGGGTGTAGACGCTGGCGCCGCCGGTGAAGTACTGCCGGTTCGGCTCGGTGTTGGCGAAGATCGAGCAGTGATTGGCGTCGCAGATCGTGAACGCATCCGCCAGGTGGCGGTAGAAGGGCAGGTCGGAGGCCGTGTCGTAATAGCCCATCGACATCCGGCTCTTCAGCGGCACCCAGCTGTCCCAGTTCTTCCACAGCGACTGGTCCAGCTTCCAGCTGTGGTCGGTGCCGTCCATGTGCTGGGCGCTGGTGCTGCTGGTGTCGAGCCGGAACGGCAGGACGTAGTCGAGCCGGGCCTGGGCCTTGGGGTCGGCCTCGTACCAGCGCTCCCGCTCATGCCAATGGTCCCAGCCGACATTGTCGTAGCCGGTGCGGCCGGCGCCGTTGCGGCCGATGCTCTGGTACCAGACCGGCCGGCCGCTCGGCAGCGGCGCCGGGCGCGGGTCGCCGAAGCCGCGGACGCCGTTCAGCGTGCCGAAGTAATGGTCGAAGGACCGGTTCTCCTGCATCAGCACGACGATGTGCTCGACGTCGCGCAAGGTTCCGGTGGCGTTATGGGCGGGGATCGCCATGGCCTGGCGGATGCTGGCCGGCATGGCCATCGCGGCCGCGGTGGCGAGGCCGGTTTTGAGGAATTGGCGGCGGCTGTCGGAAGTCACGATCGGCGTCTCATGGCAACGGAAAGAATCGGACGGCGCTCCTATAACAGCGAACCGTGACGGACCGGTTAAGCCGGACGGGGAATTTCAGGAATGGGCCGATCGCGGTTGCGCCGGCCGCGGTCGCGGAGCAGTCTTTGCGCCGAACGCCGCGGGAACTTCGGACCGACCCATGACCGAGCATCATCACCACGAGACTCCGGATTGGCGCTTGAACGGGGTGCGCGTGATCCGGGGCACCGATCTCGACCCCAACACCGCCCAGACGCCGGGCATGGACCGCAAGGCGGCGATCAATGCCGCCCGGGTCGGGGCGCAGAAGATCTGGGCCGGCACCGTCACCATCCACCCCGACGCCAAGACCGGCGCGCATCACCACGGCGCGCTGGAAAGCGTGATCTATGTCGTCCGCGGCAAGGCCCGGATGCGCTGGGGCGAGAAGCTGGAATATGTCGCCGAGGCCGGGGCGGGTGACTTCATCTTCGTGCCGCCCTATGTGCCGCACCAGGAGATCAACGCCTCGACCGACGAGCCGCTGGAATGCGTGCTGGTGCGCAGCGACAACGAGGCGGTGGTGGTCAATCTCGACATCGAGCCGGTGGAGAAGCCGGAAGCCGTCTACTGGGTCGACCCGATTCACAAGCATCCGTGAGCGGATAGGCGGCCCACCGGGGCCGCCCGCTACTTGCCTCGGCCATAGACCCCGGTGAAGGTCACGTTCAGGCCGCCGCAGATCAGGTTATCGGCCGCCACCAGATAGGGGCCGAGGCGCCACAGCCGGACGCGGCAGGTGCTGTCGTCGCCGGGATCCGCGTCGTAGGGCGCGGCGTTGCCATCGGGGCCGACCGAGAAGGCGGCCTTGCCGTTCGCCGGCGTCAGCGTGGCGCTGATCTGGCCGACATTGACGGCGCCGCGCGCCACCCGGGCCGGGTCGCTGCCGCCATAGCTGGCATTGCCCTCGATCGCGATCGCGCCGCCCGCCGCCGGCTTGATGTCGATCTCCTGCTCGTCGCCGCTGCGCCAGGCCCCGCGCCAGTCTTCGGTCGAGGAGGCCGGCGCATCGGTCAGCGCGCTCAGTGGCAGCAGACCGGTGGTGCTCGCGAATTTCGGCCCGGCGCCGGTGAAGGTGGCGCAGGCATAGCCGCCCTGGGCGCCGGTGACGACGACGCGGTCATTCGCCACCAGATAGCCCTTCGCCGCGCAGACGGCGGTCTCGTTCGGGCAGCCCGGCTGGTCCACTGAATCCTTGACGAAATGAACCCGATCCTGGCCCGGCGCGATCATCTGCAGCCGCGGCGTGGCGTCGGCGGCACCGAGGGTCTGATACAGGCCGCAGACATCCTCCGCCGTGGCGACGCCGGGCAGCAGGGCAGCGATGAGCAGGACAAAGGCGGCTGGACGCATGCGACTCTCCTTGGGGAGGTCATCCTAGGCCAGGGTGGGGCAGGCGTCACCGCTCGACCCTCCGGCCAGGCTGTGCCATGACCATGGAACGACAGGATGGGAGTAGGGGATGCGGATCGCGGTCGGCGGGTTCCAGCACGAGACCAACAGCTTCGCCTCGGCCAAGGCCGGCTACGACCAGTTCGAGACCGCCGATGGCTGGCCCGGCCTGTCGCGCGGCGCGGCCCTGGCGCCGGCCCTGGCCGGGATCAACCTGCCGGCGGGCGGCTTCCTCGCGGCCGCGACGGCGGCGGGGCACGAGATCGCGCCGTTGTTGTGGTGCTCGGCCTCGCCCTCGGCGCCGGTGACCGACGATGCCTTCGAGCGGATCACGGCGATGCTGGTCGCCGACTTGCGCGCCGCCGGGCCGGTCGACGCCGTCTATCTCGACCTGCATGGCGCCATGGTCACCGAGAGCGTGCCGGACGGGGAAGGCGAGATCCTGGCCCGGATCCGCGCCGTGACCGGGCCGGATATCCCGATCGTCGCCAGCCTGGACCTGCACGCCAACGTCACCCAGCGGATGGTCGACCTGTCCGACCTGCTGGTGCCCTACCGCACCTATCCGCATGTCGACATGGCCGAGACCGGCGCGCGGGCGGCGGCGCTGCTGGACCGCATCCTGTCCGGCTGGCGGCCGAAGAAGGTGTTCCGGCAGGCGGAGTTCCTGGTCTCGCTGGTGGCGCAATGCACGCTGTCCGACCCGGCGCGCCGGCTCTATGCGCTGATGGCCGAGCTCGAGCGCCGGCACGACGTCTCGCTCGGCTTCTCCATGGGCTTCCCGGCGGCGGATTTCGCCGATTGTGGGCCCAGCCTGGTCGGCTACGGCGCCGATCCCGCGGCGCTGGCTGCGGCGGTGGATGCGATGACGGCGGCGATCGCCGCGGCCGAGCGGGAATTCGTGCCGGTGCTGCTGCCGCCCGACGCGGCGGTGGCCGAGGCGCGGCGCCTTGCGGCCGGAGCGACGCGGCCGGTGGTGCTGGCYGACACCCAGGACAATCCCGGCGGCGGCGCCGAATCCGACGGGGTGGTGCTGCTGGAGGCGCTGATCCGCGGCGGCGCCGAGGGCGCGGTGCTGGGCCTGCTGGCCGACGCGGCCACGGCCGCGGCGGCGCATGCGGCGGGTGTCGGCGCGGTGCTGGACCGCGGCATCGGCGCCGGCAGCGCCTATGGCGGGCAGCAGCCGCTGCGGGCGGAATGGACGGTGGAGGCGCTGGGCGATGGCCGCTTCACCGGCACCGGCCCGTTCTACGGCGGCAACCGCATGCAGCTCGGCCCGATGGCGCTGCTGCGCCATCCCGGCGGTGTCCGTGTCGCCGTGTGCAGCCGCAAGCAGCAGGCGGCCGACCGGGAGATGTTCCGCCATCTCGGGGTCGAGCCGGCACAGCAGGCGATCCTGGCGCTGAAGAGCTCGGTGCATTTCCGCGCCGATTTCGAGCCGATCGCCGAGGCGGTGCTGGTGGCCGAAGCCCCAGGCCCGAACCTGGCCGACCCCGCGGCCCAGCCCTTCACCCGCCTGCGCGACGGCGTCCGCCTGCGGCCGCTGGGGCCCGCATTCTTCCGGCGTCCATAGCTCGATCGTGTTGCGTCGCCTCTCTCGATAGCCGCTGCGTCAGAACCGGGTAGAGCGCTCTGCCGGTTGAGGCGACTTCAAGCCATGGCAGGAGCATTCGGGATCAGCCGGAAGGCGTGCCGCGGTCTCCAGCGCAACCCGCGAGGCTGTCATGGAGAGGCTCGGCAACACGTCCTGCTGCAGCAATTCCTGGCGATTGCGGTCCATGTAGTCGTTGAAACCTGCGGTTACGAACGCGCAGGGCACGAAGCACGCGCCGATCTCGCGTGACAAGGTAGCCTCGGGGGCTATCGAATGGTTGAGGACATCTGCCCCCATGCTCCGATACGCCAAGGCTTCGGCTGGGGTGGTCAGTCGCGGCCCATAACAATGGGCAGCCACCAACTGCTGTTCGATGCCATGAACGCGGCCTTCGGCCGGCCAATGACGGCGGGCCGTTTCGACCAGAACCGCCGCACATCTTGGACACACGATCTGCTTGCCCGAGCAGTCGAAGCTCTGGCGATCCGGAAGCAGTGAAAACGGGGTCTGGGTCAGTTCGATGATATCGGCGGCGACCACCATGTCGCCGGGCTGGATCGCCTTGTTGACGGCGCCGACGGTCGAGCAGGCCAGGACTTGCCGTACACCCGCCGTCATCAAGACCCAGAATGCGCGGCGATGGCAGGAATGGTCGATATGGTCGCGGGGATTGCCGTGCGAATACATGCACAGCGCGCGCTTTGCTGTCCCTTCGGCCGTGATCGACCCATCGAACTCGAGCAGCTTCCAGTTGTCGGTACGACCGAAGGGCGTTTCAAAGCTCATGTCCCGACGCAGGGTGCGCACACCGGCGAATTCGACATCTTCCGGGAAGGCGAGCCCCCAATTCGCCGATCCGGTGATGATCGCCAACCCCACCTGGGGTATGGCCATTGAATGATCCGCCGGATCGTCGGCTGTGCGATTGCTGGGCATGCTTCCAGTCCCGGTCAGGATTTTCGGCGCAGGGTCACGATGAGGACGGCGACCACGACGACGGCCGTCCACAATGTCGAGATCGCCGCTATGGTCGGATCGATCTGATCGCGCAGCGACAGGAACATGAGCTTCGGCAGCGTGCTGTTCTGACCGCTGGCGACGAAGATCGAAATGACGGACTCGTCGAGTGAGGTCAGGAAGGCCATCAGTGTCGCCGACAACAAGCTGATCTGAAGTTGCGGAACAATTATTCCGCTGATCGCTGTTGCCCAGTTCGCGCCGAGACTGCGCGCTGCCTGAACCTGGTTCCAATCAAAGCGGGCCAGGGCGGGCAACAACACGATGCAGCCGACCGGAATGGCCAGCACCACATGTCCGACCAGCACGCCGAACAGCGTTCCGACCAGACGCTGCGCCGCCAGCACGAAGAAGAGACCGATCGCGAGCAGGATCCCCGGGGTGATCGAGGGGGTGAGCAGGATGCTCTGGATCGCCGCCGCGGCCTTTCCGCCCAGCCGATTCATCGAGATGCAGGCGAGCAGCGCAAAAGGCACCGCGATCAACGCCGTCAATGTCCCGAGGATCAAGCTCGTTCTGAGCGCAGCCATCCACGTTGCCGAGCCGAAGAAGTTCTCGTACCAGCGCAACGAGTAGGCGTGCGGCGGAAACTCGAGCAGGTTCGACGCCGAAAAGGAGAGCGGCACCACCACGAGCGTCGGCACCATCAGAAATGCCATGACGAGAGCCGCAAAGCTCCAGAGGAGGATGCGGGCGAGCCGGTTTTGCGGATAGGCTTCAAGCATGGGGGGCGCCCGTCGTGTTCCGGGCCACCAGGCGCTGTACCGCCAGCACCGTCACACCGATCAGCGCCATGAGAACGAGGAGCAGAATGCCCAGGACGCTCGCCGACCCCCAATCCTGGAAGGTCGACAGCGTACGCTCGATCCGGGTGGAGAGAGGGTTTACCTTGCCGCCGCCAAGCACCGCCGGTGTGATGAAGAAGCCTATTGTGTAGATGAGGACGATGATCGAGCCCGAGAAGATGCCGCTCGCCGAAAGGGGCATGATGACTGTGCGGATGACTTGCCCGAGGGTGGCTCCCATGCTCGCCGCCGCGCGAACGAGGTTCGCATCGATATCCCGCATCGCGGCATAAACGGGCAGCAGAAAGAGCGGCAGCATGTAGTGAACCATGCCGATCAGCGTTCCCGTGAAGTTGTAGACCAGCGGCAACGGCTCCGCTGTCAGGCCCGAACCGGTCAAGGCTGCGTTGATCAGGCCTTCGCGCCGCAACAGCACGAGCCAGCCATAGGTGCGCACCAGAATAGAGGTCCACAACGGCAGCATGACAAAGGCCATCAGCAGGTTGGCCACCCTGGGTCTGGCGCTGGCCAGGGCGAGCGCGAGGGGGACGCCGAGAAGAATGCAGACCGCCAGCGTGCCAAAGGACAGTTCAAGGGTTGTGACCAGCGCCGACCAGGTCAGCCCGCTCGAAAGCACCTTTTCGTAGTTGCCGACGGTGTAGTCACCGCCGGTGGTCAGGAAGGATTGCCGGATGATCCAGAGGATCGGCAGTATCGCCGCCAATCCCACGATGATCAGCGCCGGAAGCGAAAGCGAGAGGAAGAACCGCCGCTCGCGCCGCGCATCGGCCGCGAGCGCCGGATCCGGGGCGACGGTCACGCGATCGCTCCCGGCAGCGCGTGAACCTTCGCTGCCGGTGCGTATGCGGTCATCCGCTGACCGGCGGCAAGTTCGGCGCAACCGCCGGCCAGTCCTGCCGGAATGCAGACAAGAACCTCTTGCCCACCGTCGAGGGCCAGCGTCAGAAGCCAGTTCTCGCCGCGAAACGCCTTGGCGCGCAGTGTTCCTTCAAGAGCCACTCCGTCTCGCCCGACGAGCTTCGCATCGAGATGGAAGCTTTCGGCCCGGATCATCAGAGTTTCGCGTGACGCTTCGGCGCCATCGATGCTGCGCACCGAGCCTGGGGCCACGATGTTGGCCTCGCCCATGAACTCCGCGACGAAGCGGGTCGATGGACGATCGTAAATTCGCTGCGGCGTGTCGATCTGCTGGATGCGGCCGGAATTCATCACCGCGATCCGGTCGGACATGATCAGCGCTTCGCGCTGGTCATGGGTCACGTAGATCGTGGTGATCCCCAGGTCATCGTGCAGACGCCGGATCTCGTACTGCATGGTTTCGCGCAGATTCTTGTCGAGTGCCGACAGCGGCTCGTCCATCAGCATCACGCGTGGCTCGAACACGATCGCCCGCGCCAGCGCCACCCGTTGGCGCTGGCCGCCGGACAGTGCGGCAACATTGCGCTCCGCCAGACCGTCCAGCTTCACGCGAGCCAAGGTGTCAAGCGCCCGCTGACGCGCCTCCGCTCTCGGCGTCTTGCGCAGCATCAGCGGATACGTGACATTCGCCAGAACATTCATATGGGGGAACAAGGCGTAGTTCTGGAATACTATGCCGATGTCCCGTTTGTTGGGCGCCAGGCGGGTGATGTCTCGATCGCCCAACAGGAGCTTGCCGGAATCCGGCCGGACAAAGCCGGCCAGAGCCATCAGCAACGTGGTCTTGCCCGACCCCGACGGGCCCAGCAGCGTGAGGAATTCGCCAGCTTTGATGTCGAGCGAAACATCATCCAGTGCGACGTAAGGCCCATAAGCCTTGCGCACGCTGTCGATGGTAATCGCGAGCGATTTCATCATGGGCTCAGCCTTATAGAGCCGAGGCTCAGCGGGCCATCATTTCATCGAAGGCCTTTTGGGCGGCCTCGCCATTCTTCACCCACCATTCTGAATTCGAAAACACCGAAGTGCCGGCGTTGTCAGGCGCGGTCGCCAGGGTCTTCAGCCGATCCCCGGGAATGAGGCCACCCTCATATGCCGCAGGATTGACCGGGCCGTAGGCGATGAAATCGGTCAGCTTCGCAACTCGCGCCGGCTGCGTCATCGCCGCGATGAGCTTCATCGCGGCTTCCCTGTTCGGCGCTCCCTTCGGCACCCCAAGGCAGTCCGTACCGATGACCGAGCCCTTGAACGTGTAGTCAGCCGCGCCGCCATCTGCCTTCACGGTTTGGGCCCGTCCGTTCCAGGTCACGACCAGATCCGCCTCACCGTCTTTCAGCAGCTGCGCCGATTGAGCTCCCGAGGTCCACCACACGGAGACGTTGGGTTTGAGCGCCTCGAGCCGCTTGATCGCGCGATCCAGACCCTCCGGCGTGCTGAGCACGGCATAGACGTCCGCCGGGGCCACGCCGTCGGAGAGCAGCGCGATCTCGATCGAATCCTGCGCATTGGCGCGCAGCGCGCGGCGGCCAGCGAATTTGCCGACATCCCAGAACTCCGCCCATGTCTTCGGCGGGTTCTCGCCATAGGTCTTGGTGTTCCACGACATGACGGTGCCATAGGAGTCGAACGGATAGCAGTAATCGGACTTTGCCCCGTCCGGCACGGACTTCTGGTCGATGATCTTGAAGTCGAGAGGCTCCAGCAGCGATTGCGCGGCGGCCTGCGCGCCTTCTGGTGAGCCCAGGTGAATGACGTCGGTCGTGACCGCACCCGAGGTGACCTGCATCTTCAAGCCGGCTAGGCCGTCGCTGAGGGTCTCCTCGCGGACATCATAGCCAAGCTCTTTTGCGGCAGGGGCCCACATGGCTTCCTTCATGGCGTTGCCATAATCACCGCCCGCGGTCGTGATGGTGACTGTTTGGGCAGAGACCGGCAAGGCAACCGTGACTGCGATCGCTGCCAGGGAAACGCGCAGTAGCCGAGACATAGGTTCTCCTCACCTCGGGTTAAAAAACACTCATCTCACGGGCTTTTTAAAAATCGTAACGTTACGATTGTCGCAAAACGGTCCAGAGTCAAGCTTCTGTCGGATAGGTCCGTCGGTTCGGTGAGCTTGGATTTTACCCGATAGGTCGAATCCGGTACCGTTGCGATGCCCGGCAAAATCAGCCGGCGCTCTCGCATATGAAGTCTGGCGGCATGGCCAATCTGAAGCAGATCGCGGCGGAACTTTCCCTTTCGGTGACCACCGTATCCCGCGCTCTGAAGGATGGGCCGGAAGTGCATCTCTCGACCATAGAGCGGGTCAAGGAGGTGGCGAAGCGGGTCGGCTATGTACCGAACCATCACGGCCGCGCGCTAAAAACCGGAAAAACCCAGACGCTGACGGCAGTGCTCCCGATGGAGACGAGAGACTATCTGTCCGATCTGTTGAAGCTTCCCTTGATCGAAGGCATGACGCTGGCGGCACGGCAAAGGGGTTATAGCCTGTCGATCTATTCCACCACGCCCGACGATGATCCCGTCGAAAGCGTGCAACGCCTGCTTCAGGCGCGCAGCGCGGACGGCCTGATCATCACGCGCATGGTCTCGGGCGATCCGCGCGTCAGGCTGCTGCTGGATCAAAGCATCCCGTTCGTCGCGTTTGGACGAACCGACCTGAACCTCGCCTACCCCTATGTCGATATCGACAATGAGCAGATCGCCTATGATGCGACCCAACGGCTCATGGACAAAGGCTGCCGGCGCATCGCGCTGCAGCTTCTCGTGCCGGAGGATCAGGCGAGCGCCATGCGTCTCGCAGGCTATGGAAGGGCGATGGCCGAGGCCGGTATTCCGATCGACCAGGCGCTGATCGGCCACGGCACGTTCACGATGGAATCGAGCGCAGCCTGGTTCGATCGCCTGCTGGCGTCATCAGATCCGCCGACCGGCCTGGCATGCGCCAACGAACTGGGCCTGCTTGGCGCGTTGCACGCTCTCGGCAGGCGGGGCCTTGTGCCGGGCCGGGACGTCCACATCGTCACCCGCGACAACACGCGTCTGGCGCGCTTCCTGCCGGCGAAGATCGGCGTTCATTCCGTAGACATCACAGATGTCGGGCACAAGCTCATCGAGATCCTGGAAAGGCGGATCGCCAACCCGCATGAGCCGGTCGCGACGGTCTTGCTGCAAGGCAGATTCCACCCGGCCGAATAGTCAGGCCGGAAGACCTTAGACTTTCAAGAAGGCAAGACGTTGCCTCTCTACTCCGCCGGGGCGTGACCAGCCACGGCGCCGCCCTTGCCGCCCCGCCGGAGCCAGCGGCCGAAGGACAGGGCGCCGTGGGTCAGGTCCTCGACATAGAGGTACAGCACCGGGGTGATGTACAGCGTCAGCATCTGCGACACGATCAGCCCACCGACCACCGCCAAGCCCAGCGGCTGGCGCAACTCGGCGCTCGCCCCCTGGCCGACCGCGATCGGCAGGGCGCCCATCAGCGCTGCCATCGTCGTCATCATGATCGGCCGGAAGCGCAGCGTGCAGGCGCGGTAGATCGCGTCGCGGGCCGCGAGCCCCTCGCTGCGCTGCGCGTTCAGCGCGAAGTCGATCATCATGATGGCGTTCTTCTTGACGATGCCGATCAGCATCAGGACGCCGATGATCGCGATCACCGACAGGTCGGTGCGGAACAGCATCAGCGTGCCCAGCGCGCCGATCGCCGCCGAGGGCAGGCCGGAGAGGATCACCAACGGATGGGTGAAGCTCTCATAGAGAATCCCGAGCACGATGTAGATCGTCAGCACGGCGCCGAGCAGCAGCAGCCCCTGGTTCTGCAGCGACTGCTGGAACACCTGGGCGTTGCCGGCATAGGCGGTGGTGATGGTCACCGGCAGAGCGATGTCGGATTTGATCCGGTCGATCTCAGCCGTCGCGTCGCTGAGCGACTTGCCGCCGGCGACGTTGAAGGAGATGGTGACGGCCGGCAACTGCCCCTGCTGGTTGACCGACAGCGGCCCGGCCGTGCGCTCCACCGTGGCGAAGGCGCCCAGCGGCACCAGATCGCCGTTGGAGGAGCGGACATAGATCTTGTCGAGCGAATCCGCCGACCACGGGAAGGCGGGGTCGAGCTCGAGGATCACCTCATAGCTGTCGACCGCGGTGAAGATGGTCGAGATCTGCTCGGTGCCGAAGCCGCCATAGAGGGTCGAGCGCAGCGCGTCGCTGGTGACGCCCAGCTGGGCCGCCTTGTCGCGGTCGACCTTCAGCGTCGCCTGCAGCGCGTTCAGCTGCAGGTCGCTGACCACGTCCTGCAGCACCGACGATCTCCGCATCTCGGTCGTCATCTTGCCGGCCCAGCCATACAGCTCCTGCTGGTTCAGGCCCTGCATCACGAACTGGTACTGGGCGGAGGAGGTGCGGCCGCCGACCCGGAGGTTCTGCACCGGCACCATGTAGCTGTCGATGCCGGAGATCGGGCCGAGCTGGCGCCGCAGGTCGGCGATCACGGTGTCGAGCGGCGGGCGCTCTTCCTTCGGCTTCAGCTGCACGAACAAGCGGCCGGAGTTCAGGGTGCCGCCATAGCCGTTGGTGCCGACGCTCGACACCACGTCCTGGACATAGGGCGACTTCCGGAACACCTCGCGGACCTGGTTCTGCAGCCCGATCATGGCGTCGAAGGAGATGTCCTGCCGGGCCTGGGTGGTGACCTGCAGCTGGCTCAGATCCTCGGTCGGGAAGAAGCCCTTCGGGATCGCCTGGAACAGCAGCATGGTGCCGGCGATGGTGCCGAAGAACACCAGCAGCATCACCGGGCGGTGTGCCAGGCACCAGCGCAGCGTCCGCGAATAGAAGCCGAGGATGGCATCGAAGCCGCGCTCCAGCGTCCGGCCGATCGCGCCTTCCGGCTTCTCCTCGTCATGGGCGTGCAGGAAGCGCGAGCACATCATCGGCGTCAGCGTCAGCGAGACGAAGGCCGAGGCCGCGATCGACATGGTCACGACGACCGCGAATTCGTTGAAGATGCGGCCGACCACGCCGCCCATCAGCAGCACCGGGATGAACACCGCGACCAGCGACAGGGTGATCGACAGGATGGTGAAGCCGATCTCGCGGCTGCCCTTCAACGCCGCCTCGAAGGGCTTCATGCCCTCCTCGATGTAGCGGACGATGTTCTCCAGCATGACGATCGCGTCGTCGACCACGAGGCCGACCGACAGGGTCAGGCCCAAGAGCGAGATGTTGTCGATCGAGAAGCCGCACAGATACATGCCGGCGATGGTGGCCACCAACGAGATCGGCACCGTCACCGTCGGGATGATGGTGGCCGACAGCCGGCGCAGGAACATGAAGATCACCATCACGACGAGCGCGATGGTCAGGCCCAGCGTGAACTGCACGTCGGTGACCGCCTGGCGGATCGAGGTCGACCGGTCGTTCAGCACGTTGATCTTCACCGAAGGCGGCATATCTGCGCTGAACTTCGGCAGCAGCTCCTTCACCGCATCGACGATGGCGACGGTGTTGGCGTCGGGCTGGCGCTGGACGGCCAGCACGATCGACCGGTTCTGGTCGAACCAGCTGGCCGTCTGGTCGTTCTCGACGGAATCGATCACCTTGGCGATGTCGCCCAGCCGCACCGGCATGCCGTTGGGCGACGCCACGATCAGGTCGGCGAAGGCCTTGGCGTCGTACATCTGGGTGTCGGCCTGCAGGATCAGCTGCTGCTGCGGGCCCTGCAAGGTGCCGACCGGGGTGTTGACGTTGGCGGCGGCGACCGCCTTCTGGACGTCGTCGACGCTGATGCCGCGGTGGTTCAGCGCGTCGGGGTCGATCTGGATGCGGACGGCGTATTTCTGGCTGCCATAGATCGACACCTGGGCCACACCGGTCAGGGTCGACAGGCTGGGCGAGATCACCTGCTCGGCGAAGGCGTCCAGGGTCGACAGGGGCAGCGTGTCGCTGCTGACCGACRGCAGCATGATCGGCGCGTCGGCCGGGTTGACCTTACGGTAGCTCGGCGGCGAGGTCATCTCCGGCGGCAGCTTGCGCTGCACCGCGGTGATGGCGGACTGGACGTCGGCGGCGGCCGCGTCGATGTTGCGGTTCAGGTCGAATTCCAGGGTGATGGTGGTCGACCCCTGGACCGAGGTCGCGGACATCGACTGGATGCCGGCGATGGTCTCGAACTGCTTCTCCAGCGGCGTCGCCACCGAGCTCGCCATCRTGTCCGGGCTGGCGCCGGGCAGGCTGGCGGAGACGTTGATCACCGGGAAGTCGGTGTTGGGCAGCGCCGCGATCGGCAGCTGGCCGAAGGCGAACAGGCCCGCCATGACCATGGCGACCGTCAGCAGGGTCGTCATCACCGGGCGGCGGATGCAGAGCTCCGAGAGGTTCATGGCCCTTGTCCCTCGCGCTCGGATCAGGTCGGGCTGACGGCGGAGGCGACGCCGTCCGCGCGCGGCGCCGCCGGGGCCGTGCCGGTCGTCTTCTCGGTGATCCGGCTGCCCTGCATCAGCCGCAGCTGGCCTTCGGTCACCACCTTCTCGCCGGGCTTCACGCCCTGGGCGACAACCGCGGTGTCACCGACCGTGCGCGCCACCGTCACCGGCCGCATCTCGGCGGTGCCGTCCGGCTTGGCGACGAAGACGAAGGCGCCGTCCTGGCCGGCCTGCAGCGCCACGGTCGGCACGGTGACGGCGTTGTCCTGGGTGCCGAGTTGCAGCGCCACCCGCACGAACTGTCCCGGCCACAGGGCAAAGGCGGCGTTGTCGAAGGTCGCCTTCAGCGGGATCGTTCCCGATTTGGTGTCGACCGTGCTGTCGATGAAGCTCAGCTGCCCGCTGGCGATGCGGCGCTGGCCGTCGCTGTCGAAGGCCTCGACCGTCGGCGGGGTCGGGCCGGTCATCGCCGCGCGGATCGCGTCCAGGCTCCGTTCCGGCACGGTGAAGGCGATCCGGATCGGCGTCATCTGGGTGATGGTGGCCAGGCTGGTGACGGCGCCGCTGCTGGCGTTGCTGTTGGTGGTGTTGGCCTTGACCAGATTGCCGGCGGTGACCGAGACAACGCCGAGGCGGCCGGTGATCGGGGCTCGGATCTGGGTATAGGACAGGGTCAGCTGGGCCTGGTCGAGATTGGCTTGGTCGGCGGCGACGCTGGCCTCCGTCCGTTTCGAGGCGGCCATGGCAAGGTCATAAGCCTGCTGCGAGACCGCGCCGGTCTTGACCAGCGGCTTGTCGCGCTCGACGTCGGCGGCGGTCTGATCGCGGTCGGCCTGGTCCTTGGCCAGGTTGGCCTGGGCCAGGGCGACCGCGGCCTTGGGCGGCTTGTCGTCGAGGGTGAACAGCAGGTCGCCGGCCTGGACCGTCTGGCCGTCGGCGACATGGACCTGCATCACCTGGCTGTCGATGCGGGAGCTGACCAGCACGGTCGAGATCGGCTCGACCGCGCCGATGGCAGTGAGGGTGGTGGCGACGGATTTCTGCTCGACCGCGGCGGTGACGACGGGAATGGACCGGCCCGCACTCTTCGCGCCGGACTGGCTCGTGGTCTCGGCGGCCTTGCCGCTGCGCTCGATCGCGTCGGCGTTGCCGAAGCGTTGCCAAGCGACCGCGGCAATGGCGATGCCAAGGACCGCGACGACCCCCAAGACCGAGCGCTTCATGGCCTGATTCCCGCAGCCGGATCGCACCGGAAAAACGCCTGCCCGCCCCGGTGCCTGAACGACATGTAAGACTTTTGTGCAGTGCGATGGGGTTAATAATTTTCAATGCGACCGATGCGACGGAATGCAAAATGCCGCACGAGTAAAGGGGTTCCGGCGGGGTCGTAGCTTGATATCAGCCGGACCAAAACGAACCGTCATCCCGTGCGCGCTGCGGCACGCAGTGCTGCTGCGCAGACACGGGATCTCGGTGCAATCTCGAAGAGATCCCGGTTCTGCGGCGCACCGCTTCGCGCTGCGCCGCGCCCGGGATGACGAGGAAAGGAGAGGTCGGGCCTTCTTACAGCCGCCCATTCACCGCGTCGACGAACACGGCGCGCAATTCCTCGGCCTTGACCGGCTTGGCGTTGCTGCCGGTCGAGGGGTCGGCCTCGGCCATGCGGCCGATCTCCTCGGCCCGGTTGTCGCCGATGCCGATCTCCTTCAGCGTGTGCGGGATGCCGATCTCGCGGCGCAGGTCCAGAACCCAGATCAGGACGGTGTCGAAGCTCGGGTTCGACAGGTCGATATAGCGGCCCAGCCGCTCCATCCGGCCCTCGATGGCGTCGCGGTTGTGGACCATGCAATACGGCATCAGGATGCCGTTCAGCAGGCCGTGATGCGCGTCGTACAGCGCGCCGAGCGGGTGGGCGAGGGAGTGGATCGACCCCAGCCCCTTCTGAAAGGCGGTGGCGCCCATGCTGGCGGCGACCAGCATGTTGCTGCGCGCCTCCAGGTTGCGGCCGTCCTTGACCGCGACCGGCAGCCATTCCCGGATCAGCCGGATGCCCTCCAGCGCGATGCCGTCGGCCATCGGGTGGAAGCCGGGGGCGCAGAAGGCCTCCAGGCAATGGGCCAGCGCGTCCATGCCGGTGGCGGCGGTGACGTGCGGCGGCAGGCCGAAGCTCAGCTCCGGATCGGCGATCACGACGACCGGCATCATCTTCGGGTGGAAGATGATGCGCTTCACATGCGCCTCCTCGTCGGTGATGACGCCGGCGCGCCCGACCTCCGACCCGGTGCCGGCGGTGGTCGGGATCGCGATCACCGGGGCGATCTTCGATGCGTCGGCGCGGGTCCACCAGTCGCCGACATCTTCGAAATCCCACAGCGGCCGCGACTGGCCGGCATGGAAGGCGATGGCCTTGCCGGCGTCCAGCGGGCTGCCGCCACCGAAGGCGATGACGCCGTCATGGCCGCCGGCGCGGTAGACGGCCACGCCGTCGGCGACGTTCTTGCCGGTCGGGTTCGGCTTGACGTCGCTGAACACGGTGGTCGGGATGCCGGCGGCCTCGTTGGCGGCCACGGCGTCGGCGATCATCGCCAGCTTGGCCAGGCCGGGATCGGTCACCAGCAGCGGCTTCTGCAGGCCGTGGGCCTTGCACAGGTCCGGCAGCTCCTTGATCCGGCCGGGGCCGAACTTCACCGCGGTCGGGTAGTTCCAGTTGCCTTTGAGCATCGTCGCCTTCATCCGCCCTGTCGTTGACCGCTTTTCCCACTGTCATGCCCGGGCTTGACCCGGGCATCCAGAGACTGTCGACAGCTTCTGGATTGCCGGGTCAAGCCCGGCAATGACAGACCAAAAAAGAACCCGAACAGCTGGCGCTCACCCCGGCAGCCGCAGGTGGAAGGATTTCGGCCGGGTCAGGTAGTCGTAGCCGAGGGTCGAAAGGGTGCAGCCGCGGCCGGAATCCTTGACCCCGGTCCAGGCCAGGGCCGGGTCCAGGTAGTCGCAGCGGTTCAGGAACCAGGTGCCGGTGGCGACCTGGTCGCCGATGGCGATGGCGGCGTCGACGTCGCGGGTGAAGACCGATGCGGTCAGGCCGTAGGGGCTGTCGTTCATCAGCCGCACCGCCTCCTCGTCCGACGCCACCTTCATGATGCCGACCACGGGGCCGAAGCTCTCCTCGGTCATCACCCGCATCGAATGGTCGACGCCGGTCAGCACCTGCGGCGCCAGATAGGGCGTGCCGGCCTTGTCGGCGGCGAAGCCCTTGGCGTCGATCAGGGCACGGGCGCCCTCGCGCACCGCTTCCGCCGTCTGGCCGCGCACGAAATCGGCGGCCGAGGCCCGGACCATGGGGCCGAGGGTCGTCGCCTCCTCGGTCGGGTCGCCCAGCACATATTGCCGGGTCAGCTCGACCGCGCTTTCGACGAAGGCGTCGTAGACCGAGGCATGCACATAGATCCGCTCGATGCCGCAGCAGGACTGGCCGGAGTTGAAGAAGGCGCCGTCGACCAGCGTCTCGACCGCGTGCTTCAGGTCGGCATCGGCGCGGACATAGCCGGGGTCCTTGCCGCCGAGTTCGAGGCCGATGCCGACGAAATGGCCGGCCGCGGCCGCCTCAACCGCCTTGCCGCCGGCGACCGAGCCGGTGAAGGCGACGAAATCGACCGCGCCGCTGCCGATCATCTTCGCGGTGGTGTCATGGTCGGCATGGATGTGCTGGAACACGCCGGGCGGCAGATCGCCGAACGCCTCGGCGAAGCGCTCGGCGCAGAGCGGGGTCTGGTGCGAATGCTTCAGGATCACCGCATTGCCGGCCATCAGCGCCGGGACCACGGCGTTGACCGCGGTCAGGTACGGATAGTTCCAGGGCGCGACGACGAAGACCGTGCCCAGCGGGTCGCGCCGGATGAAACGGCGGAAGCCTTCCTTCGGGCCGACATCGATATCGGCCAGCGCGCCCTCGGCCACCGAGATCATGTAGCGCGCCCGCTCCTCGAAGCCGCGCACCTCGCCGGGGGTGTAGCGGACCGGCCGGCCCATCTGCCAAGTGATCTCGCGCGCGATCTCTGGCCCGGCGGCGACGAAGGCGTCGACCGCGGCGTACAGCAGGCGCGCCCGCTCCGACACCGGCACGCGCCGCCACTCGGCCTGGGCCACCCGGGCGCGGGCCAGCGCCGCCTCGGCCTCGGCCGGCGTGGCCAGCGGCCGCTCGACATAGATGCCGCCGTTCACCGGCGTGATGGTCTTCAGGATCTGGGTCATTCGGGGTCTCGGGACAGCCTCTCTGCGGCGCGCATCTTGCGGCCATCGACCAGGATTTCCCAAGAGCGATCGCCGCAACCCGGCCCCTCAGCCCTCCGGCCGCCACTCCCGCCGCAGTCGGGCCACGATCCGGCGGCTGTCCTCGTCGACCGGGATGTAGGCGACCAGGCGCAGGTCCGGCGCCTCCTCGACCCGGAACACGCTCTGTTCCAGCGCCATCGGGCCATGCCGCGAGGTGAAGCGCTTGACCGGGTCCGGCCGCCGTGTGACGTCCTGCTCCGGCCACCAGCGGTGGAAGTCGTGGCTGGCCTGATCCAGCCGGCGGATCAGGGCCAGGAAGGCCGGGTCGTCGCGACGGCGGCCGAACTCGACCCGGAAGCGGGCCAGCATGCCGCGCGCCTCCACCTCCCAGTTCGGGATCGCGGCGCGGTGCGGTGGGCTGGCGAAGACCAGCCACAGCATGTTGCGATTCTCTTCCGGCAGCGGCGCGAGGTCGCCGAACACCGCCGACAGGGCGGCGTTCCAGGCGGCGACGTCGAGGCAGGCGGTGGCCAGGTAGGCCGGGCCGTCGACCGCCTCGAGGAGCCGGCGCAGGGCAGGGGTGACGCCGATGCTCTCCGCCGGCCGTTCCGGCGGCGGGCGGTCATGCGCCAGGGTGAACAGATGGGCCCGCTCGGTCGCATCCAGCCGCAGCGCCCGCGCCACCTGCTCCAGCACATGGGCGGAGACCTGGATGGCGCGGCCCTGCTCCAGCCAGGTGTACCAAGTGACCCCGACGCCGGCGATCTGCGCCACCTCCTCGCGCCGCAGCCCGGGCGTGCGCCGCCGGGCCGTGATCGGCAGCCCGGCCGCCGCCGGCTCCAGCCGCTCGCGCCGGCTGCGCAGGAACGCCGCTAGCTCCTGCCGTTCCCGGACCCGCCGCTGCTCCGCCATCAGCCTGATGCTCTCAGTACCAGGATAACTTGTCCTCTGGTCCCAGGATAACACGGCCGCGATTCTCGGCGGACGGAAACCGAGGAGGGGCGCGATGAGCGACAGCGAGACGATCCGGCAGCGGTTCCTGGCGTTCCGGGAGCGGCTGTACGGCCGGCACGACCTAGCCGCGGTCGACGACATGGTGCATCCGGACTTCACCAGCGACAGCCCGCTGATCAGGCCCGGCATCGAAGGCTACAAGGAGTTCGCCTGGATGCTGCAGGTGGCGCTGTCGGACCTGCAGGCCCTGCGCCACGACGTGGTGGTCGAGGGCGACCGGCTGATGGCGATGGCGCAGTGGCAAGGCACCCATCGCGGCCCGCTGCTGGGCGTGGCGCCGACCGGCGCGGTGCTACGCTTCGCCACCGCCGACCTGTACCGGCTGAGCGACGGCCAGCTGGTCGAGCATCGCGACGTGGTCGACCGGCTGGAGGCCTCGATCGTCCTGGGGTTGGTCCGGCCGCCGGCAGGCAAGGGGGCCTGACCGTCAGGCGCTATCGCAGCGTGTCCAGCTCGTCCAGAGGCGGTCGGGCCTGGTCCAGCATCTGGTCGGCCAGGGCCTGGAAGGCGCCGCCGGCGCTGCGGCCTTCGGCCTCGTCCATGAAGCCCGACGCGCTGCCGGGGCCGAGCCGCAGCGCGGCCTGGGTGATTTGCTCGTCCTCGTCGCCCCACAGGTAGTTGTGGATCACAGCGATGCCGTGCTCGTCCGGCGCCAGGAAGGCGGCCGCGCCGCGGGCGATCGCCAGGAACACGATGAAATCGTTCAGGTTCTCGGAATAGGTCAGGGTGCCGGCGACGAAATCCCGGGTCCCGGGATCATAGGTCGCATGCCGGATCTCGGGGGTCTCGGCGGCATTGAGGATGCCGCGCAGCGCCTGCCGGTTCGTCGCGGAACGGGCCAGGATCGCATCGCACTCCGCCATGGTCCGAACCAGCTGCATCATCGAGATGCCGCGCAGCTCCTCCGGGCCAGCGTCGAAATACCACTGGCCGCCGATGTCCCGCCAATCGACCCAGCCCGAGGCCCGAGCGGGCGGCGCATCCAGCCAGCGGACGAGGTCGGGCCGGGCGATCCGCAGCTTGAGGAAGGCGCCGTCCGGCTCCGACATCATCCACGCTCCATCAGGTCGCCGGCTTGATCGGCACCGGCCGGGTCATCAGGTCGACATAGAGATCGAAGAACCGGCGATTGTCGAACTGCTTCACCACCTTGACCTTCTGCAGCAGCTTGGTCGGCTGCTCCTGCCAGTAGCCGAGGGTGCGGCCATAGCCGGGGCCGAAGGCGATGTCGACATCGACGGACAGATCCTCGACCTTGGTGGCGTAGCTCGGGTCGACCAGATAAGCGAGGGCGAGCGTGTCGAAGACGTTGACCGTCGCCTTCGAGTCCTCGAACGCCTTCGCCATCCAGGTACCCCGGAACAGTGCCGCGATCGGGCCGTCGCCGGCGACGATGCGGTCGAAATCAGTCTTGGTCAGCTGGGTGATGTCGGTGACGTCGAGCGGGATGATGGCCTGGGGGATCGGCTCGCGCATGACGATGCGCGTCGCCTCGGGATCGATCCAGACATTCATCTCGGCGGCGGGGGTGGTGTTGCCGCGGACATCGAAGGCGCCGGCCATGTAGACGATCTTCTTGATCAGCGGCACGATCTCCGGGTTCTTGCGCACCGCCAGGGCGATATTGGTGGCCGGGCCGATCACCAGCAGCGACACCTCATGCGGGTTGGCCTTGACCGTGTCGACGATGAAGTCGACCGCGTCCTGGTCGCGCAGCTTGGCTTTCTTGGCGAAGCCGTCCGGCGGCGCCATCAGGTCGGCATCGGTCGGCTGCGGCCGGTGGAAGGCGGTCTCCCAGCTCTCGCCGAAGCCGTAAAGGGTGCGCTCGGCCTCGAAGCTCTTCGGATCATGCACCAGCGGCAGGTTGGCGCCGGCATAGACGCCGACCTTGTCCTCGATGCCCAGGCGCTCGACCGCGCGCAGCGCGTCCGTCACCTCCTGCTTCAGCCAGTTGTTGCCGGTCACCACAGTGACGCCCAGCAGGTCGATCACGCCCTGGTGGTCGAGCTGCGCGGCCATGATCAGAACCTGGCCGTCATCCCCGATGGTGCTGAAATCGGTGTCCAGGATGATCTTCTCGGCGGCCATGGCCGGCGCTGCGGCCAGGGCCCATGCCGCCACCACGGCGGCGATCCATCGCTGCATTGTGCTGCCTCCTCCTGCACGGACGCGCGTCCTTCGATCCGAGTCGCCGGCGGTCCGTCGTCCTACGATGGCACGCTTCGATGACCGGTCGCAGTGCAGATCATCAGCAGGTCACCTGACAAGCCGGTAACGCCGGGCGAATCGATTCCGGTCGACGACGGCCTCGTGTTTTGGCTGATCAAGCGGCAGTGAGCGCCCAGTCGGCCGGCATCTGCTCTGAAACGGGGCAAATTTTGGGCAGAATCGAGCGTGATCAATTTTTAATCTTTTTTCGCTTGCGAACCTCGCCGAGGCATGGTTATGTTGCAGTGCGATATGCAGTGATGAGCTGCTGTCGTAACGCACTTCTTGGGCGTTTCCTCCCTAAACTCGGGCCGCAGTTCGCTGCGGCCTGTTTTCTTTTGGGGACAGGCCAAACCCGGATCCGCGGCTCAGTCCCCGGCCGTCACGAAGGCGGCGAGCTCCCGGCCGAACCGCTCCGGCTCCTCATAGAAGGGGCTATGGCCGCTCTCGACATAGACCGAGAGGCGGCTTCCCGGGTGGATCGCCCGGATCCGCTCCGACATCGCCAGGCGGACCAGCCGGTCATGCGCCCCATGCGTCAGCAGGATCGGGCCGCCATAGGCCTGGAACACGGGTTCGAGGTCCGGCGTGGCCGTCTTGACGAAGCCTTCGCCCACGGCCCGCGCGGTCATGCCGTTGACCACCAGCATGCGCTGCAGCTCCATGCCCGTCGGCGGCTGGTGGAAGCACGCTTCGAGGAAGCGGGCCGTTTCCGCCGTCCGCTCGGCCAGGTCGGGCGAGGTGGTGGTGCGGGCGAAGGTGCCCGCCAGCGGCGTCAGCAGATCCGGCGACAGCTTGGTGACCGCGTCGACCAGGTTGATCCCCGCCACCCGCGCACCGCGGTATTTCCGCAGATACGCGCCGGCCACATAGCCGCCAAGCGACCAGCCTACCAGGACGGGGCGGCGCAGCTTGGCGGCGGCGACCACCGCGGCAACGTCGTCGGCCCACAGGTCGGCATCCGCATAGGCCTCGGGGGAGGGCGGCTTGTCCGAATCGCCATGGCCACGCAGGTCGAATCGCACCAGGCGGAAGCCGGCCAGCGCCGGGTCGGCGAACTGCTTGTCCCAGCTCAGCCGGCTCTGGCGCAGGCCGTGGATGAACAGGATTTCGGGCGCCTGCGGGTCGCCCTGCGCCTCTCCCGTCAGCGTCGTGCCGTCCGACGACCGGACGGAGAAGGTCTCCCGGGTCTGTGGCGCCGCGAGCCCGAACCTGGCGTGAACCGCGAGGGCGGCAAGACCGATCGTGCCGGCCAGGAAGTTGCGTCGTGAGCGATCCATCGAAGCGTCATCCATGTTGTTTATCGATCACTAATCAACCGGTTTGACGCTGGCCGTCAAGATGTTGTTTAGTGGTCGATATGGAACCGGATGCGAAATCGCGCGGCGGGCGGCCGTGGAGCTTCGACCGCGACAGGGCGGTCGAGACGGCCATGCGGCTGTTCTGGCGGCACGGCTATGAAGGGGTGTCGGTCGGCGACCTGACCAAGGCGATCGGCATCGCGCCGCCGAGCCTTTACTCGGCCTTCGGCAGCAAGGCCGGCCTCTACCGGGAGGCGCTGGACCGCTACGAGCACGGCCTCGGCTCGGTCGACGTGACGTCCATCGGTCCGGCCGCCACGCTGGCGGAGGCGGTGCGGCGGCTGCTTGAGACGGCGGTCCGGGCCGTCACCCATCCCGATCGCGAGCGCAGCTGCATGGTCTCCAGCGGCATGATCACCTGCCATCCCGAGCATGCCGCGCTGGCCCGCGATCTGGCCGCCCGGCGCGACGCCATCCGCGAGCGGATCGCACAGGCCCTGCAGCCCTTTGCCGATGCGGAGGAGGGGCGCCGTCTGGCCCGGCATCTGGCGGCGGTGATGCAGGGCATCTCGATCCAGGCCCGGGACGGCGCGACGCCGGCGGAGCTGCAGGAGATCGTCGAGGATCTGGTCGCGGGTGTCGCCGCGCGGCCCTTCCCCTAGAACACGAAGTCGGCGGCGACCAGGGCGATGGCCCCGGTCAGGGTGATGTTGAAGTCGGCGGTGGCGTTGCCGTCGACGTCGCCGGAGACGATGGTCCGGCCGGCGTCCTGCCAGATGTGGAGCTGCCCGGGCACATGGGTGAAGGCGGCGGTGCCGATGAAGCTGAAGGCCTGGTCGCCCGCGACGGTGGTCTTGGCGTCGATCCCGGCCAGGTCGATGCGGTCGCCCTGGGCGTGGCTGAAATCGGTGACGACATCAGCGTTGGCCCCGACCACGCTGTCGCCGAGCGCGGTGAACTGGAAGCGGTCCGCCCCGGCCCCACCGGTGAGCGTGTCATTGCCGGTCCGGCCGACGAGAAGGTCGTTGCCGTTCCAGCCCTGCAGCACATTGGCTCCGGCGTTGCCGTAGAGGCTGTCGCCGCCCTGGCTGCCGGAGAGGTGTTCGATCGAGACCAGGACGTCGCCCTGGGCTTCGCCGCCGCTCCCGAGGCCGCTGGCCAGGCTGACCACCACTCCGGTGGTCCCGCTGTAATAGCTGGCGGTGTCGCTGCCGGCGCCGCCGTCCAGCCGGTCCGCACCGGCCCCGCCGCGGAGCACGTCATTGCCACCCCAGCCGGCAAGGGTGTTGGCACCGGCGTTTCCGACCAGGCTGTCATTGCCCTGGTTGCTGCCGGTGAGGTTTTCGATGCCGGTCAGGGTGTCGCCCTGGGCGTCGCCGCCCGAGCCCAGGCCGGTGGCGAGGTTCGCCGTCACCCCGGAAGCGCTGGTGTAGTAGCTGGCCGTGTCGCTGCCGGTGCCGCCGTCGAGCCTGTCCGCACCGGCTCCGCCGCGGAGCACGTCGTTGCCGCCCCAGCCGGCCAGGGTATTGGCCCCGCCGGACCCGATCAGCGTGTCGCGCCCCGAATTGCTGCCGGTGAGGCTCTCGATGCCGATCAGGGTGTCACCCGCCGCGTCCCCGCCCGACCCGGTGCCGGTCGAGAGATCGACCGTCACCCCGGAAGCACTGGCGTAGTAGGTGGCGGTGTCGATGCCGGTGCCGCCATCGAGCCGGTCGGCCCCGGCGGCGCCGCGGAGCAGGTCGTTGCCGTCGCCGCCGATGAGCGCGTCGTTGCCGCCGGCACCGTCCAGGGCGTTGGCCAGGGCGTTGCCGGTGAGTTGGTCGGCAAAATCGCTGCCGGTGATGCTCTCGATGCTGCTCAGGACATCGCCCTGGGCGTCGCCGCCCGACACGGCGCCCGTCGCCAGACTGACCGAGACCCCGGCAGCGCTGTTGAGATAGAGGACCTCATCGACGCCCGAGCCCCCGTTCAGGTGATCGGCGCCCGACCCGTCGTAAAGCGCGTCATTGCCGTCACCTCCGTTTAGGGTGCTGCTGTCATCGCTGACGGCAATGAGCGCGTCATCGCCGCCATTGCCGTCCAGCACGCCGGCGTGGAGGGCGCCGGCCAGAAGATCGTCGTAAGCGGTGCCCACGAGGTTCTCGACGCTGACATCGACCCTGTCGCCCTCGGCCTCGCCGAAATGGCTGTCGCCGCCGACCGAGACGCTCACGCCCACCGTGCCGCCATAGACGACCGTGTCGATGCCGGAGCTGCCTATCAGCCTATCGGCCCCCGCGCCGCCGTTCAGCACGTCGTTGTCGGGCCCGCCGTAGAGATAGTCGTCGCCGGCATTGCCGATGAGATGGTCGTCGCCGTAATCGGCGGAAAACCAGTTGTCCGCCGCCGACCCGGTAACGGTGTCGTCGCCTGTCCCGGTCTGCGCCTCCTCGACATCGGCACTGATGATGTCGCCTTCCGCATCGCCGCCATGACCGCCCCCGCCGATCGTCAGAGTCATGCCGATATCGCCGTCATAGATGACGCGGTCGGTGCCGGCGCCGCCGCTGATCCTGTCCGCCCCGGCTCCGGCGAAAATCAGATCGTCACCATTGCCGCCCGTCGCGACATCGTCGCCGGCCTCATCCTGGATGACGTCATTGCCGTCGCCGCCGTCGATGGTGTCGTTGCCGTTGCCACCATAGAGCACGTCGTTGCCGCCTGCGCCACCGAGGCGATCGTCGCCGCCATTGCCATACAGCCGGTTGACGCCGGCGGACCCGGTCAGCGTATCGGCATAGGCGCTGCCCCCGAGATCCTCGATGTCGCCGGCGATGATGTCGCCCTGGGCGTCGCCGCCGGACGCGGCCAGCGTCGTCAGGTTGACGGCCACGGCAGCGCCGCTGCCGGCGTAGTCGGCCCGGTCGATCTGGTCGCCGCCGCTCAGTCGGTCGGCGCCCGCGCCACCGGTGAGGACATCGCGGCCATCGCCGCCATTCAGCGTATCACTGCCGGTTCCGCCCACCAGCGTATCGAAGCCGATACCACCGTTGAGCGTGTCGTCTCCGGTCCCGCCATCAAGCTGGTCGTTGTTGCGGGCATTGCCGGCTCCGCCATCGCCGTTGATCGTATCGTTCCCGTCTTCGCCATAAAGTACGTCATTGCCGTAGAGACCGGTGATCGTGTCGTCGCCCACCGTGCCGTGCAACGTATCGTCGGACCCGGTTCCGTTGATGATCGCCATGGCTCTCTCTCTTGTCGCCGGCGTCGCCGCTGGTCGTCGCCGGGCAGCATCCCCCTCGACGGACAAGGATAGAGGCAGTACTCCGGCCCGGCGTCACCCGATAGGGTGAGATCGATCGGGATCGATGTCCGTCCCGTCAGCCGCGCCTGTCACCGGGGATCGTCCTGCGGGCCGCCACCTGCCATCAGCCGGAGCGGCGCCATGAACCGCACCAGCTCGGCCTGGCCCCGGGTGTCCGTTTTCCCGAAGATGCGGTGCAGATGCGTCTTGACGGTGTTGGGCGAGAGGGCGAGGCGGCGTGCGATATCGGCCAAGCCTTCGCCCGTGGCGGCCGCGATCGCGACCCTGGCTTCCGCCTGCGTCAGGCCGAAGGCGTCCATCGCCCATGCCAGCGGAATCGCCTGCTTGTCGGCGGGATCGCCGATGAACACCATGACAGCGGCGTCCTTCAAGCCCGCCTCCGCATGACGGCCGGCATCCCGGCCGCGCACCGGAGAGGCGAGGATCGTCAGCGGTGGCAGGCCATGGCCGCGCGGAACGCCGATCGCTGCCGTCGGCGTGCCGCGCAAGGCCGCCTGCACAAGCTCGTCGAGCCTCCGCGTCTGGGACGCCGAACGATGCGTGATCTTCGCGTGGCGGAGGGACAAAGGCCCGCCCGCCCCATCCCAAGCGCGGGCTGCGCTGTTCGCGAAGATGATCTTCGCGTCGCGGTTCAGCAGAATCACGCCGACCGACAGACGGTCGAGCACCTGATATTCGGCGCGCTGCAGGCTGCGGTAGGCTTCGATGCGGAAACCGAGCTGCATCGCGCGCTGCAGGTGCGGTGAGAGCCCCGCCAGAAGCCGCAATTCGGTCTCGCCATAAGGCCCCTGGCGCGGCCCCCTGACCATGTTGAAGGCGGCCGTGAAATCCCGCTTTGCGGCGAGGGCGATCATCGCGTTGTGGCCCAGCCCCTGGGGCCGCAGCACCTCGTCGAAGAACGCGGTCCGTTGCAGGTCCGGCAAGGCCATGGCTTCGTCGGACGGCACGACCGCCCCGACCGGCCGGCTCATCATGTGCAGGCTCCAGGGGTTGCGCATGTGCCGCGCCTTGTAGACGCGGCTGCTCTCCTCGCTCAGCCCGCCATTGTGCTCGAAGAACACGACGGACTGCTTGACCGACTGGCCATACAGGACGCCGCCGGCACTGTCGGTCAGGGCGGCGATCCGGCGCAGGACCGATGGCCACAGATGCGCATCCGTGGCCGCGTCATAGATCAGGTCCAGCAACGTCTCTGGGATCTCTCGGCGATCGGTCATCCTGATATCCTGGCGGATCGGTGCGATGCAGGAGGGAGCGTCAGGCTGGCGATTCTCGCGGCTGAAAACCGTCTTCTCAGTGAAGATCATGAGTAAAAATTATGATGGGCTTGCCGAGAAGTCTCTATCGCCGGCGTGACAGCGGCGCGCCCTTCGCGCTCGCGCCCGCCCGCTGCGCCGTTCCCTCGCCCTGGAGAATTGCCCTATCGTATCGGCAGGGAGGCGCGAATGCCGGAGGCGTCGGACATCATCGCGGGGCTGGGCTGCTGGAGCGGGCGCGTCACCATCGCCCCGCTGGCCGGCGGGCTGACCAACCGCAACTACCGGGTCGACGATGCCGCAGGGGCCCATGTCGTGCGGCTGGGCGCCGACATCCCGCACCACCACATCCTGCGCTTCAACGAGCTGGCGGCCAGTCGCGCCGCCGCCTCCGCCGGGATCTCGCCCGAGGTCGAGCATGCCGAGTCCGGCATCCTGGTGACCCGCTTCGTCGCCGGCGAGACGCTGACGCCGGAACGGGTGCGGCAGCAGGCGCCGCGGGTGCTGGATCTGGTGCGCCGGGTGCACACCGAGATGCCGGCCCATCTGCGCGGCCCGGTCCTGGCCTTCTGGGTGTTCCATGTCGTGCGCGACTACGCCCATGCCCTGGAGGGGCGGCGGCCGGCGGCGGAGCTGGCCGGGCTGCTCGACCGCGCGGCGCAGTTGGAGTCGGCGGTGGGGCCGGTCGAGCTGGTGCTCGGCCACAACGACCTGCTGGCCGCCAACTTCATCGACGACGGCCGCCGGCTGTGGCTGGTCGACTGGGATTATGCCGGCTTCAACAGCCCGCTTTTCGACCTCGGCGGCCTGGCCTCGAACAACGGCTTCTCGGTGGCGGAGGAGGCGGCGATGCTGGACGCCTATTTCGAAGCGCCGGTTACGCCCGATCTGCGTCGGCGCTACGCCGCGATGAAGGCCGCCTCGCTGCTGCGCGAGACGCTGTGGAGCATGGTGTCGGAGATCCATTCGACGCTGGATTTCGACTACGCCGCCTACACCGACGAGAATCTGCGGCGCTTCGAAGGCGCCTGGGACGACTTCCAGAGGATGCCATGAACGCCTTTCCCACCCAGGCCCGTGCCGTGGTCATCGGCGGCGGCATCGTCGGGGTCTCGACCGCCTATCACCTCGCCCGGCTGGGCTGGGCCGACACGGTGGTGATCGAGCGGCACAAGCTGACCTCCGGCTCCACCTTCCATGCCGCAGGCCTGGTCGGGCAGCTGCGGTCCAGCGCCAACATCACCCAGCTGCTGGGCCATTCGGTTCGGCTCTACACCGAGCTCGAGCGCGAGACCGGCCTGGCCACCGGCTGGAAGATGAATGGCGGCCTGCGCCTGGCCTGCACCGAGGCGCGCTGGACCGAGCTGAAGCGCCAGGCCACCACGGCCCGCAGCTTCGGGCTGGAGATGCACCTGCTGTCGCCGCAGGAGGCGCAGGATCTGTGGCCGCCGATGCGGGTCGACGATCTGGTGGGCGCCGCCTTCCTGCCGACCGACGGCCAGGCCAACCCGTCCGACATCACCCAGTCCCTGGCCAAGGGCGCGCGCATGGCCGGCGCCGCGATCTGGGAGGACACCGAGGTCACCGGCATCGAGACCAGGGACGGTCGGGTGACCGCGGTGCTGACCAGCCGCGGCCGCATCGCCTGCGAGGCCGCGGTGAACTGCGCCGGGCAATGGGCGCGGGAGCTCGGCCGCATGGCCGGGGTCAACGTGCCGCTGGTGTCGGTCGAGCACCAGTACATGGTGACCGAGCCGATCGCGGGCGTGACCCGTACCCTGCCGACCCTGCGCGACCCCGACCGGCTGACCTATTGGAAGGAGGAGGTCGGCGGGCTGGTGATGGGCGGCTATGAGCCGAACCCGATCGCCTGGGCGGTCGACGGCATCCCCGAGGGCTTCAACTTCCAGCTCCTCCAGCCGAACTGGGATCATTTCCAGCAGATCATGGAGCTGGCGCTGGGCCGCGTGCCGGCGCTGGAGACGGCGGGGGTGAAGGAGCTGATCGCCGGGCCGGAAAGCTTCACCCCGGACGGCAACTTCATCCTCGGCGAGGCGCCGGAGCTGCGCGGCTTCTATGTCGGCGCCGGCTTCAACGCCTTCGGCATCGCCTCAGGCGGCGGCGCAGGCAAGGCGTTGGCAGAGTGGATCGCGGGCGGCGAGCCGCCCTACGACCTGTGGCCGGTCGACATCCGCCGCTTCGGCCGGGCCCAGGCCGATGTCGACTGGGTGCGCAAGCGGACGCTGGAGCTGTACGGCAAGCACTACACCATCGCCTGGCCGAATGAGGAGCATGCCAGCGCCCGGCCGCTGCGCCGGTCGCCGCTGTACGACCGGCTGAAGGCGCAAGGCGCCTGCTTCGGCGAGAAGCTGGGCTGGGAACGGCCGAACTGGTTCGCGGCGCCGGGCGAGGCGGCGGAGGAGATTCCGAGCTTCGGCCGGCCGAGCTGGTTCGAGGCGGTGGCGCGCGAGCACCGGGCGACGCGCGAGGCGGTGACCGTCTTCGACCAGTCCTCCTTCGCCAAATTCGCTTTGGTCGGCCGGGACGCCGAGGCGGCGCTGTCCTGGATCTGCGCCAACGACGTGGCGCGGCCGCCCGGCACGCTGACCTACACGCAGATGCTGAACGCCCGCGGCGGCATCGAATGCGACCTGATCGTCGCCCGTCTGGCCCAGGACCGCTACCACATCACCACCGGCACCGGCTTCGCCACCCACGACTTCGACTGGATCGCGCGCAACATCCCGACGGGTGCCGATGCCCATCTGGTCGACGTCACCTCGGCCTATGCGGTGCTCAGCTTGATGGGGCCGAAGGCGCGGGACGTGCTGCAGGCGCTGACCCGCGACGACGTCTCCGATGCCGGCTTCCCCTTCGGCCGGGTCCGCCAGATCGCCGTGGCCGGCGCCCCGGTGCTGGCGCTGCGCATCACCTATGTCGGTGAGCTGGGGTGGGAGCTGCACATCCCGACCGAATTCGCCGTCGGGGTCTATGAGGCGGTGATGGCGGCGGGCGCGGCGCACGGCATCGCCAATGCCGGCTACCGCGCGATCGAGACGCTGCGGCTGGAGAAGGGCTACCGCGCCTGGGGCAGCGACATCGGCCCGGACCACATGCCGCTCGAGGCCGGGCTCGGCTGGGCGGTGAAGCTGAAATCCGCCATCCCCTTCCTGGGACGCGAGGCGCTGGAGGCGCAACGCGGCCAGCGGCTCAAGGAGATCCTGACGACCTTCACGGTCGACGACCCTTCAGTGGTGCTGCTCGGCCGTGAGACCATCCTGCGCGACGGCAAGCCGGCCGGCTGGCTGTCCAGCGGCGGCTTCGGCCATACGGTCGGCAAGCCGATCGGCCTCGGCTATGTCCGCGACCCGGCCGGCCTGGACCGGGAGGCGTTGCTGGGCAGCCGCTACGAGCTGGAGGTCGCGACCGAGCGGGTGCCGTGCCGCGTGCATCTCGAGCCGCTCTACGACCCGCGGATGGAGCGGGTGAAGGGATAGGGCAGGCCCGCTAGACGGGCAGGGGCGCGTCCGGCTTCACAGCGGCGATCGACGCGTAGGTGTGGGTCTCCCGGACCCCCGGCAGGGGCAGGATGACCCGCTGCAGGAAGTCCTGGAACGCTGCCATGTCGGCGATCCGGGCCTTGACCAGGTAGTCGAAGCCGCCGACCACCATGTGGCACTCCAGTATTTCCGGCGCGCGCCGAACGGCCTCGGCGAAATGATCGAAGACCTGCGGGGCGGTGTGGTCGAGCCGGACCTGGATGAAGACCAGCATCCCGCGGCCGAGCTTGCGAGGATCGAGCACGGCCCGGACCGCGGTGATGAACCCGTCGCGGAACAGCCGCTTGACCCGCTGGCTAGTGCCGGTCGGCGACAGGCCCACCTGCGCGGCGAGGTCGAGGGTCGTTCGGCGTCCATCCTCCTGCAGCAGCCGCAGAAGCGCGCGATCGACTCCGTCGAGATCGGTCATGTGAAAGGCACTTTCAAACAGACGCATAGGTTTGAATTTCACTTAGAGATCGCAAAATCAACGTATTTTATCACGCGCATCGCTGCCATAGCCTTGCGGCATCAAGGTCATTCATGCCGGTTCCCGATCGGGGCCCGGCACTCAGGAGGTTGAGAATGCCGAAGGCCGAGGTTGCTTCGATCGCTCTCCCGTCGCTGTCGAAGGGAGAGACCAGGATCCTGACATTGAGCGAGGCGGAGGTGCGGGCCTGCATCGACCCGCTGCAGCTGCTGGATGCCCTGGACGCCGGCTTTAGGGCCCTGGCGCTGGGCCGGGTGGTCACCCCGGCACGACCGCAGCTCGACATCCCGCAGGTCGGGTATTCCCTGGCGATGCCGGCCTGGACGGACGGCATGAATCTGACGGTGAAGATCGTCAACGTCTTCGAAGGCAACATCGGCCGGGGTATTCCCAGCCATCTCGCCACCATCCACCTGTTCGACCCGACCAGCGGCCTGCCGGTCTGCATCATGGACGGCACCTATATCACGGCGGTCCGGACCTCCGGCTCCGCGGTGCTGTCGGTGCGCGAACTCGCCCGCCGGAATGCCAGGGCGGCCACCGTGGTGGGGGCGGGCGTGCAGGCCGACCAGCATCTCAGCCTGCTGCCGCTGGTGCGGGATTTCGCCGAGATCCGCGTCGTCTCGAAACGCTTCGAGGATGCCGAGGCCCTGGCCGCGCGCCATCCCGGCGTCACCCCGGCGGCCGAGTTGGAAGCAGCCGTCCGCTCATCCGACGTGGTCTGCATAGCGACCCATTCCTATGAGCCGGTGATCGACGCCGGCTGGGTCCGGCCGGGGACCCATGTCTCGTCGGTAGGGGTCGCGCCGCCGGGCGGCGAATTGCCGGTCGCTCTGGCTCGCGCGGCCACGCTCTATGTCGAGACCATCGACGCCTTCGAGCCCACCCCGGTGGGATCCTGCGAACTGGCCGGCCTCGATCCGGATGCCGGCATCACGCTTGGCGACATGCTGCTCGCACGCCGGCCGGGCCGTGTCTCGGCGGACCAGATCACGGTCTACAAGGCGATGGGGACGGCGATGGAGGACATGGTGGCGGCAGACCTTGCCTATCGCCACGCCCGCCGGTCGGGCAGGGGCACGACGATTACCCTGTAGAGGTCCTCGATCCTTCGCAACGCCGCCGCGAGAAAAGCCTCTAGATCTAAACCTCACTTCAACTTGTAGGGTGCCCCGACTCACCACCAATCGAGGGGCACATCATGGACCAACTCCGCATCGGCTTGATCTATGGCAGCGTCCGCGACGGCCGGTTCTGCGACATCGTCGCCGGTTGGGCGGCCGGGGAGATCGAGCGGGCCGGCGGCTTCGCGCTCGACACCATCGACCCGCGCGCGCTCGGCCTGCCGGATTGGAGCGGCCGGCGCGACGGGGAGGGCGTCGCCGCCCTCCGCGAGCGCATCGACCGGGCCGACGCCTTCGTCGTGGTCACGCCGGAATACAACCACGCCTATCCGGCGGTGCTGAAGTTCATGATCGACTGTGCCTATGCCGAATGGCAGGCCAAGCCGGTGGCCTTCGTCAGCTACGGCGGCATCTCCGGCGGCTTGCGCGCGGTGGAGCAGCTGCGCCTGGTCTTCGCCGAGCTGCATGCGGTGACGTTGCGCGACACGGTCAGCCTGGCCTCCGCCCCGCRCCGCTTCGATGCCGCCGGCCGGCTGATCGAGCCGGAGCAGACCACCGCCGCCATGACGGTGATGCTGAAGGCGCTGCACTGGTGGGGGACCACCCTGCGCCAGGCCCGCGCCGTGGCTCCCTATGCCGAGGCGCTGGCCTAGGGTCCCACAAAAAGAGCCCCGCCGGAGGAGGCGGGGCCGAGGGGTCCAGTGGTGGAAGGGAGCTCTCGCACCCCCCAACAGACAGACGATGCAGAGGCGCGGTCTATTCCGAGATTTTTCGCCTCGGGATCGGCGCGGAGCCCGGTGGCCGGCGATGTCTCCGTGTCAGCGGCCGGGGCCGCTCCGACCGCCATGTCCGCCGCCATGATCATCACCGCCGCGGTCGTCGCCGCCGCGGTCATCCCCGCCGTCATTCCGACCGCCCTGGTGATGGCCGTCGTCGTGGTCACCGTCGGCGTGGTGCCCGTTGTCGTTCGGCCCGTCATCGTTGCCGACACCACGATCGTCCGCATGCCCGTCGTCGTGCCCGCGGCCCGTCTCGCCGCGGCGCCGGTCGTCGCCGGACTCGACGCCGCGTCCGCGATCGTCGCCCGGTTCGACCTCGCGTCGGCGATCCTCCGCCCGGACATGGACGAGGCCGTTCATGTTGCGGGCTGTGGCCTGCGACGCGTCGAGCGCCGCCGCTTCGGCTGGTCTCGGCCCGCCCGTCATGGCCACGCTGCCGAGCAGCAGCGCGAGGGGGATCACGGTGGTCGCGAAGCGCTTCGTCTGCATGTCTTGTCCTCCAGTCGATGAAGCCGGTTTGGCCTTCACATCGACAACGAGGAGGTCCTGCCCTTATTCCGGCAGCGCGGAGACATTCCCGATATCGCAGCCGCGGGGCGCCTGGACGAGGCCGTAGCCATAGACCGGATCGGGGCCCGGCGCGCCGAGATCAATCGCCTGCGATGCGAGCTGCCGGAGAGCGTCGGACCGGTTCGTCACCCGTCCGGAATCGGCGGCGAGGGCGGCGACCACGAAGGGCACCGCGAAGGAGGTGCCGGTGACGAGCCGCGGCGTGCCGTCGGCGGCCGAGACGGGCACGCGGACGCCGGGCGCGGAGATGCCGATGTAGCTGCCGCGATTGGCATGGTCGTAGACCGCCCGATGGTGATCGACCGCGGTGACGGCCACGACCTCCGGCAGCGCTGCCGGGTAGGCCGGCGGGGCGTCCGGACCGTCGTTCCCGCCGGCGGCAACCATGATCAGGCCTGCCTGTGCCGCCCGTCGCGCGGCYTCGGCCAGCACGGCGTTGTCGGGGCCGGTGAAGCTGAGTCCGACGACCGGAACATGCTGCGCGGCCATCCAGTCGAGGGCGCGCGCCACTGCGGCGACGCTGGCGACCGGGCCGCGGTCGTCGCCCGGCTCGAACACGTCGGCGGCCGCCAGCCGTGCCGCGGGCATCAGGCCACCCGTGCTGCCGCTGCCGACCAGCAGCGTCGCCACCGCATCGCCGTGCTGCTCGTCCCCGTCGCCGGGCGCCGCGAAGTCGGCGGCCACCAGCCGCGGGCCGAGCCGCCGTCGCGCCGCCGCGGACAGGCCCGTGTCGATCATCCCGACGATGGCGCCGGCGGTGCAGACGCCGGCGCGCTGGTCCCATCCGACCAGTCGCCGCGGATAGTCGGGGGGCGGCAGCGACACGGTGCCGGACGATCGATACAGCTGGTGGACATCCAGCAGCAGGTCCGGGAAGCGTTGCCGAAGCAGGGCACGGGCCGCCTCCGGCGTCTGCCCGGCGGGAACCCTCAGGCGGACGAGAAATCCGCCGATCCGCCACAGCGGCCGCTCCTCGATCGGCCGGAAGCCGATCCGGCGGAGCCCGGGGAGATGGGATCGGGCGACATCGTCGAGGGCGACGATCTCGTCCCGGACGACATCGTGATCGCCGCCGTCACGCGACGGCCGGGCGGAGGGCGTCGTTCCGGTCCCGGATGCGGAATCATCGGCGGACAGGCCGTCGTCGTCGCCGTCATCGCCTGATCCACTGCCGCTGTTTCTGCCATCGTCGGAACTACCGCTGCCCGAGTTGCTGCTGCCCGAGCCGCTGTTGCTGCCGGAACTGCCGCTCCCTGAATTGCTGCTGCCTGAGCCGCTATTGCTGCCCGAGCCGCCGCCGCCGTGTCCGCCGCCGCCCCCGTCGTCGCCGCCATGTCCATCCTTGGCATAGACGGACCAGTCGGCCCAGCGGACGCCTGGATCGAGCGGCAGGACGAGGCCGAGAAGCACCAGACCGGCGATCCAGGCGAAGCGGCTCATGGTTGCGTGGCCCCGTTCGGCGGCAGTGTGAGGACTGACCAGCCTCCGTCGCTGTCCTTGCAGGCGATGCCGTCGGCCGCTCCAGGCCCCTCGATCCGGAAAGCGCGGCATCGGTAGGGGAGGCCGGTGTCGACGGCGCCGATGATCCGGATGTGCCCGGCTTCGGTCGTGCTTCCGTCCGGGCCGCTGTCGAGGGCCGCCAGAAGCTCGGCCCCGACCACCTCGTCCCCGATCGAGGGCGCCGATCCCGCTGCGGGGCGCAGGGTCCCGCCCGGCATGTCGCCGCTGCGGGCAACCATGAGGCCGGCCAGCAGTGCGACGGCCGCGACCGTCGCCGCGAAGGCGGGGCCGCGCCAGCCGACCAGACCCAGGCGGCCCAGAAGGTCGAAGCGCCGGGGCGCGGCGGATGCCGCCGGGCGCGGCGCCGCCAGGGCCTCGAGGCTTGGCGGCAGGGGCGCCGTGAGCGCATCGGTGAAGGCACCGCGGGCGGCCTGTCCGCCGGACTGCATCAGCCGCGCGATCTCGGCCGCTTCCGGATCGTCCCGCAGGATCATGGCAATCCGCGCAGCCTCCGGCGCCGGCAGCTCGCCGTCCAGATAGGCGACGATCTCGGCGTCATCCCAGGATCTTGAGCCGCGTGTCATGGTCCCGACCTCTCTCCTCGCCCTCCAGGGCCCGGCCGAGCGCCAGCCGCGCCCGGGCCAGGCGGCTCATCACGGTTCCGATCGGGATCTCCAATATGTCTGCAGCCTCACGGTAGGCCACCCCATCGATCGTGACGAGAAGCAGCACGGCCCGCTGCTCTTCCGGCAGGGCGGCGATCGCCCGCTCGACCGTGCCGAGAGCCAGCCGGGCTTCCCCGGCATGCGGGCGCTCGTCCGGCAGCTGGGCCAGCAGATCCGGGTCCGCCTCGGGCCGTCTCGCGGCCTGGCGACGGCGGTCGATCCAGGTGGTCTGGACGATCCGGAACAGCCAGCTGTCGAGACGGGTTCCCGGCGTGAACTGGTCTGCGCGGGCGAGGGCCTTCTCGCAGGCCGCCTGCACCAGGTCGTCGCCCTCGTCGCGCGACCCTGCCAATCCCCAGGCGAAGCGCCGGAGCCGCGGAAGATAAGCTGCCAGGTTCGATCGGACATGATCCGCCACGCGTTGTCCCCGTTCGTGACTCGACAACGGCCGGGGCCGGCCTTTAGTCCGTTCGTCTGCACAGCGAGGATTGTTTCGCGCCCGCCGTCACCGCGCGAAGGTCGCCAGAGCGACGCCGCCGAGGGTCAGGGCCAGGGCGCCGATCTCGCGCAGGCCGAACGGGTCGCCCAGCAGCGCCACCGAGGCGAGCACGCCGACCACCGGCGCCAGCAGCGACCCGATGGTGGCGACCGAGGCCGGCAGCCGGCGCAGCGCCGCGAACCAGCAGACATAGGCGAGGCCGAAGGCGAGAACGCCGCCATAGGCCAGCGCCGCCCAGGCCTTAGCCTCCAGCGCCGCGAAATCCGGCTGTTCGAGCAGTTGCCACAGCAGCAGCAGCGGCAGCAGGCCGAGCCCGGTCTGCCACGCCACCAGGGCGGTCGGCGGCATCGTCACCGGCGCCCGCTTGGCCAGCACGGTGCCGAGCGCGAACAGCATCGACCCGGCCAGGGCGAAGGCCACGCCGGGCAGCTTGGCGGCGAGATCGGTCTCGCCCGGCGTGCCGTGCGCGACCAGCAGCACGATGCCGGACAGGCCCAGCACCAGGCCGGCGCCGCGGGCCGGGGTCGGCCGCTCGCCCAGCAGCGGCCAGGCCAGCAGCGCGGCCCAGATCGGCAGGGTGTAGGCCAGGATCGTGGTCTCCGACGCCCGCAGCCACAGGAGCGAGAGCGTGGTCAGCGCCATCCAGGCGGCGACGTTGAGCGCGGCGGCCAGGCACAGCCGGCCCCATTGGCCGCGCGGCGGCATCAAGGATTCGCGGCGCGCCAGGGCGATCGCCAGCACCAGGACGGTGCCGATCAGGCCGCTCGCCGCCCGCACCGAGAAGGGCGGCAGCACCCCAACCAGATACTTCACCAGCGGCCAGTTGAAGCCCCACATCAGGCTGGTCGCGACCAAGAGGCCCAGCCCCTGGACGCACACTCCTGGGCCGCTGGATGCGGCGTTCGTCGCCATCAGGCCGCGGCCCGCTACACGACCACGGGGCTCTGCAGCCCGTCCATGCTGATGTTGACGCCGGTGATGTACGCCGCCTTGGCCGAGGCCAGGAACAGCACGGCGTCGGCGATCTCCTCCGGCTGCGCCCCGCGGCCGAGCGGAATGCGCGACACCGCGCGCTGCCGCGCCTCCTCCAGGGTGATGCCGTGCAGGCGGGTCTCGGCCTGCAGCCCTTCGGCCACCCGCTCGGTCTCGGTCAGTCCGGGGTTGAGGCCGACGACGCGGACGCCTTTGCCGGCATAGGCGAGGGCGAGGCCGGCGGTGGCCAGCATCAGCGCGGCATTGGCGGCGCCGCCGGCGATGTGGACCGTCGACGGCACCTTGCCGCCATTGCCGATGACGTTGACGACGACGCCGGTGCCGCGCGCGGCCATGCGCTTCACCACCGGGTCGATGACGTTGATGTAGGAGAAGAACTTGGCGTCCATCGCCGCCTTGTAGGCCGCGGGGGTCAGCTCATCCGCCGGGGTGCGTCGGGCAGCGCCGGCCGAGTTGACCAGCACGTCGATCGGGCCGAGCTGACGCTCCGCCGCCTCTACGGCGGACAGCGCCGCCGCCGCGTCGGTCAGGTCGGCGGCGATGGCGACGACGCCGAGCAGCCCGGCCGCGGCGCGGTCGAGATTGGCTTGGGCGCGCGAGACGATGGCGACCCTGGCGCCTTCCGCCAGGAAGGCCTTGGCGCAGGCCAGGCCGATGCCCTTCGATCCGCCGGTCACCAGCACGGTCTTTCSGGTCAGGCCGAGATCCATGGAACGCTCCTCAATGACGGCGTCGCCAGTCCCGGTCCGTCATTGCGAGGAGGCGAAGCCGACGAAGCAATCCAGGGGCCGATGCGAGCGGCCCTGGATTGCTTCGCTGCGCTCGCAATGACACGTGAGGTTTGCGGGCCGGTGCAGCGACTCAGATGATCTCGAAGTACCGTGCCAGCTCCCAGTCGGTGATGTGCTTGCGGAATTCGCGCTCCTCCCATTCGCGGGTGGCGGCGTAGTGCTCGACCCAGTCGTCGCCGAACAGCCCGCGCGCGGGTTTCGACGCACGCAGCCGCTGGGCTGCGTCCCACAGCGTGCGCGGCAGCTCCGACTTTTTCGGGAAGGTCTTCGCATAGGCGTTGCCCTTCACCGGCTCGCCCAGCTCCAGCTTGTGCTCGATACCCCACAGCCCGGCGCCGAGCGCGGCGGCCAGGACGATGTAGGGGTTGGCGTCGGCGGCGGCGATGCGGAACTCGACCCGCTGGCTCTTCGGCCCGCCCTGGATCACGCGCAGCGCCGTGGTCCGGTTCTCCACCCCCCAGGTCGCCGAGGTCGGCGCCCAGAAGCCGGGAACCAGCCGGGAATAGGCGTTGACCGTCTGCGCGATCATCGCCAGGAACTCCGGCATCAGCGCCTGCTGGCCGGCCACGAAATGGCGCATGACGGCGCTCATCCCGTGCGGGTCCTTCGGGTCCTGGAAGACCGGCTTGCCCTTGCTGTCGACCATCGACATGTGGATGTGACCGCTCTGCCCCGGCACCTCGTTCGACCACTTCGACATGAAGGTGGCCATCAGGTTGTTGCGCTGGGCGATCACCTTGGTGAAGGTGCGGAACAGCGTCGCCTTGTCGGCGGCGGCCAGGCCCTCATCGACCGCGATCGCCGCCTCCAGCACGCCCGGCCCGGTCTCGGTGTGCAGCCCCTCGATCTCGCAATCCAGCGCCTGCATGGTGCCGAGCAGCTCGTGGTACAGGTCCGACCACACGGTGTTGCGCAGCACCGAATAGCCGAAGAAGCCCGGCGTCAGGCTGGTCAGGTTGCGGTAGTGCTTCTCGCGCACCGAATGCGGCGTCTCGTCGAACAGGAAGAACTCGTATTCGAAGGCCGCCTTCAGGCCGAAGCCCATGTCGGCGGCCTTGTCCAGCATCCGGCGCAGCAGCGCGCGCGGGCACACCGCCTCGGCCTGGTCGGCCAATTCGCACAGGAAGAAGGGCAGATCGTTCTCGAACGGCAGGCGGCGCATCGTCTCCGGCAGGACGCGCACCGGCGCGTCCGGATAGGCGGTGTGCCAGCCGGTGTAGCGGGCGTTGTCGTAGAGCTGGTCGTGGCTGTCCCAGCCGACGATCACGTCGCAGAAGGCGAAGCCCTTCTCCAGCGACGAGAAGAACTTCTCCCGCGACATGTACTTGCCGCGCAGGATGCCGTCGACATCGGTCAGCGCCACCTTGACGTGGTTGTACCCCCCCTCCTGCACCAGCTTGCGGGCGTCGTCGGCGGTGAAGCGGGCCGCGGGCGCGGCAGAGCGGGGGCTTGCGGCCCGGGTTGAGGGTTGCGCCATGATCCTTGAAGTCTCCCGTTTCCTGTCGCCCGCCGCTTGGCTTCTCTGGCGGGTCGATGCGGATCTATTCAGAGCATGCCGAACGAAGCGGCGGCAAGTGACGCCGGTCCCTCGCCGGTCGCGGCGACCGTCCGGCTGCGCAACATGCTTGCCGGGCCTGTGGTTCGGTGAGACAGTTTCTGCCGAATCCGGGCCGGCCCATATCCCGCCTGGTTCGCGGTGCAGGGAGCGCTCTAAGAAGCAGTCCGGAACCGGCAAACAGGGGGTGCACATCATGTCCCAGGACGGTCATCGTTCGGGCGGCGAGCACGACATTGCGGAGGACGTGAAGATCCTGCACGGCATGGGCTATGCCCAGGAGCTGCTGCGGCGGATGAGCGGCTTCTCCAACTTCGCCATTTCCTTTTCGATCATCTGCATTCTGTCCGGCGGCATCAATTCGCTCGGGCAGGCGATCGGCGGCGTCGGCGGCGCCGCGATCGGGATCGGCTGGCCGCTCGGCTGCCTGGTCTCGCTGGTCTTCGCCCTCGGCATGGGCCAGATCGCCTCGGCCTATCCGACCGCCGGCGGCCTCTACCATTGGGGCTCGATCCTCGGCGGACGGGCGCTTGGCTGGGTCACGGCCTGGTTCAACCTGCTCGGCCTGATCACCGTGCTCGGCGCGATCAATGTCGGCACCTTCCTGTTCGTGGTCGGCGCCTTTGGCACCCAGCTCGGCCTCGAGGGCACGTTCTGGCATCAGGTGATCTTCCTGGCGCTGCTGACCGGCAGCCAGGCGCTGCTGAACCATCTCGGCATCCGGGTCACCACCTTGCTGACCGACCTCAGCGGCTATCTGATCTTCCTGGTCGCGATCGCGCTGACCATCGCCTTCCTGGCCTATGCCCCGGCGATCGACATCTCGCGGCTGTGGACCTTCACCAATTACAGCGGCGCGGCCGGCGGCGACGTCTGGCCGCAGCACAGCAGCCTGCTGATGGTGTTTTTGCTCGGCCTGCTGCTGCCGATCTACACGATCACCGGCTTCGACGCCTCGGCCCACACCTCGGAGGAGACGGTGCGGGCCTCCTACAACGTGCCGCGGTCGATGGTGCGATCGGTGGTGCTGTCCGCGGTGTTCGGCTACGCCATGCTGGTCGCCTTCGTGCTGGCGATCCCGAGCATGGACGAGGCCGCGGCCCAGGGCTGGAACGTGTTCTTCTGGACCTCGGACGCCGTGCTGCCGGCCGGGCTGAAGTTCGTGCTCTATGTCGGCATCGCCATTAGCCAGTATCTGTGCGGCCTGGCGACCGTGACCTCCGTGTCGCGGATGATCTTCGCCTTCGCCCGCGACGGCGGCCTGCCGGCCTCGGCCTCGCTGCGCAAGGTCAGCCCGACCTTCCGTACCCCGGTTGCCGCGATCTGGACCGGCGCCATCCTGGCCGTGATCTTCACCGTCTACACGCCGGTCTATACGACGGTGGTGTCGGTCACGGTGATCTTCCTGTTCATCTCCTATGGCCTGCCGATCGCGCTCGGCGCCATCGCCTATGGCCGGACCTGGACCCAGATGGGGCCGTGGACGCTGGGCGGCGCCTACCGGCTGGTGGCGCTGCTGTGCGTGCTGTCGGTGATCCTGATCTTCGTCATCGGGGTGCAGCCGCCGAATGACAAGGCGCTGTGGATCACGCTCGGCTTCCTGGTCATCACCGCCTTGGTCTGGTTCGGCATGGAGCGCCAGCGGTTCAAGGGCCCGCCGATCGGTGACATCATCCGTCAACGCCAGGCCGAGATCGCGGCCGCCGAGCAGGCGGTGGGCGAGACTGCCGGCGTCGCCGTCGGCGGGGTCAAGCAGGCCTGACGCGGACCGCCTCGACCATGGGGCGCCCCCGGCCGGGCGCCCCTTTTTCTTGCCGTCGGGGCGAGGCCGGCCTAAACCATTTAAGTCGTACAATACGGCCGCCGCTCGACGGCGGCGGGTTCAGGGGAAACGCAGGATGAAGGTCGTCATCACCGGTGGTCTCGGTTTCGTCGGGCTGAATCTCGCCCGGGCGCTGCTGAAGCGGGGCACGCTGACCGGGATCTCCGGCCAGCAGGAGCCGATCGACGCGATCACCCTGTTCGACATGGCGGCGCCGGATGAGCGGCCGGACGGGCTCGACGACCGGGTGTCGATCGTCACCGGCGACATCTCCGACCGCGCCACCGTGTTCGGCCTGGTCGACCGGGACGACATCTCGGTGTTCCACCTCGCCTCGATCCTGTCGGGCGGCGGCGAGAAGGATTTCGACCTGGCGCTGCGGGTCAATCTCGACGGCGGGCTGAACGTGTTCGAGGCGCTGCGGGCGCGGGCGGGCGGGGCGCAGCGCCTGGTCGCCGCCAGCTCGATCGCCGTGTTCGGCGGCGCGGTGATGCCGAAGACGGTGACCGACGCCACCAAGCAGACCAGCCAGACCACCTATGGCGTCACCAAGACGATCACCGAGCTCTTGATCAACGACTACAGCCGCAAGGGCTTCTTCGACGGCCGCTCGGCCCGGCTGCCGACCATCTTCGTGCGGCCCGGCAAGGCGAACTCCGCTGCCTCCAGCTTCTGCTCCGGCGTGTTCCGCGAGCCGCTGAACGGCGTCGAATGCGTGCTGCCGGTAACCCGGGCGCAACTGCCGATGCTGGGCTACCGCAACTGCGTCGCCAGCTTCATCGGCCTGCACGAGGCGCCGGCCGCGGCCCTGGGCGACGACCGCGCCGTCAACCTGCCCAGCCGCGCCTACACGGTCGAGGACATGGTGGCCGCGGTGAAGCGGGTGGCCGAGAAGTACCAGATCAAGCTGGGACCGATCACGACCAAGCCTGACCCGGTGATCCAGGCGATCGTCGACGGCTGGGCCACCGACGCCTCCTGGGACCGCGCCAAGGCCCTGGGCCTGCCGATCGACGAGAGTATCGACCGTGTGGTCGAGGACTACATTGAGGATTTCCTGCCGAGCCGCCACTGACCCCTTCCTGTGATTGCCGGGCTTGACCCACGGCTGTCCGGTTAACGAAAAATCGCAACCACAGCGTGTCTATCCTAGGCCGGCATTCTATTTCATTGTCATCCTCGGGCTTGACCCGAGGATCCAGGGGCTTTCAAAGCAGTTCTCGATGGCCCCTGGATTGCCGGGTCAAGCCCGGCAATGACAATAAAAATTTAAGTCAGCGCCTAGATCTGCAACCCGAAAAGCTTAACCGGACAGCACTGGGCTTGACCCGGCAATCCAGAGGGTCTCGACAGCCTCTGGATGCCCGGGTCGAGCCCGGGCATGACAGTTTGGATGGCCGGCTGATACCGGTAACAGATTCGTACGATCAAACTCCCAAAACCGTTTGACCGATCGGGACCATCCGCTACCCTCTGCGGCAACGATCGGCGGCCATGTCGCTTCCGGCATCGCTCAATAGGGAGGGGGAATGGCCTCGGTCTCGATCCGTGGTGTCACCAAGAGCTTCGGCACCGTTCCGATCATCCATGGCGTCGACATCGAGATCGGCGACCACGAATTCGTGGCGCTGGTCGGCCCCTCCGGCTGTGGCAAGTCCACGCTACTGCGCATGATCGCGGGGCTGGAGCGGATCACCGGCGGCGACATCTCGATTTCCGGCCGCCGCATCAACGATGTCGCGCCGAAGGAGCGGGATATCGCCATGGTGTTCCAGAACTACGCGCTCTATCCGCACATGACGGTGCGGGACAACATGGCCTTCGCCCTGATGCTGGCCAAGACCGACAAGGCCGAGATCGACCGGCTGGTCGGCGACGCCGCCGCCATCCTCGGCCTGTCGGCGCTGCTCGACCGTTATCCGCGGCAGCTGTCCGGCGGCCAGCGCCAGCGCGTCGCCATGGGTCGCGCCATCGTGCGCGATCCGCAGGTGTTCCTGTTCGACGAGCCGCTGTCGAATCTCGACGCCAAGCTGCGGGTGCAGATGCGCACCGAGATCAAGCTGCTCCACCAGCGGCTGAAGACCACCTCGATCTACGTCACCCACGACCAGGTGGAGGCCATGACCATGGCCGACCAGATCGTGGTGATGCGCGACGGGCGGGTCGAGCAGTCGGGCGCGCCGCTGCATCTCTACGACCACCCGGCCAATGTCTTCGTCGCCGGCTTCATCGGCTCGCCGGCGATGAACTTCATCGACGGCACGGTGACCGATGGCGGCGTCCGCGCCGGCGACGGCACGCTGCTGCCGCTGCCGCCGGGCGCGAAGGTCGAGGCCGGGAAGCGCGTGCGCTACGGCGTGCGGCCGTCGCATCTGCGCGTCGCCGCCGACGGGTCCGGGCTGCCGGCCCAGGTCGAGGTGATGGAGCCGACCGGCGACGACACCTTCGTCTATGGCCGCATGGCGGGGCAGGAGATCTGCGCCATGTTCAACGAGCGCCAGAGCTTCGGCCCCGGCGACACCATCCGGCTGCTGCCCGACGCGGCGCGCATCCACCTGTTCGACGCGGAGACCGAACGCCGCCTCTGACGGGTGGCGGCTTTCAGACACGATTTTCAAGCAAAGACAGATGGGAGAGGAAACATGGCTGATTTCACGCGGCGCGACGTTCTGAAGACCGGGGCGGGGCTGGCGGCTGCCGGCGCGCTCGGCACCCCCGGCCTGGTCCGGCCCGCCTACGCCCAGGACCTGTCCTATACCCCGGAATCCGGCGCGACGCTGCGGGTGCTGCGCTGGGCCAAGTTCGTCCAGGGCGACGAGACCCAGTGGCTGGCCAACACCAAGGCGTTCAGCGACAAATATGGCGTCCCGGTGCGGGTCGACAGCGAGGGCTGGGAGGACATCCGGCCGAAGGCGGCGGTGGCCGCCAATGTCGGCAGCGGGCCCGACATCGTGCTGGTCTGGTTCGACGACGCCCAGCTGTATCCCGACAAGCTGCTCGACGTCTCCGAGCTGGCCAACTATCTCGGCAACAAATACGGCGGCTGGTACGAGGGGCTGCAGGGCTATGCCCAGCGCGACGGCAAGTTCATCGGCCTGCCGCTGGCCGCGATCGGCAACGCCATCTGCTATCGCGAGAGCTGGGTCAAGGAAGCCGGCTTCGCCGAGTTCCCGAAGGACACCGACGGCTTTCTGGCGCTATGCCGCAAGCTGAAGGAGAACGGCCACCCGCCCGGCTTCACCCTCGGCAACGCGGTCGGCGACGGCAACAATTTCGGCCATTGGATCATGTGGAGCCATGGCGGCAAGATGGTCGACGAGCAGGGCAACGTCGTCATCAACAGCCCGGAGACGATCGCCGGGCTGAAATATGCGGCCGAGCTGTACAAGACCTTCATCCCCGGCACCGAGGCCTGGCTTGACAGCAACAACAACCGGGCCTTCCTGTCCGGCGAGGTCAGCCTGACCGCGAACGGCGTGTCGCTCTACTATGCCGCCAAGAAAGACGACAATCTGAAGGAGATGGCCAAGGACATCCGCTGCGTCCAGCTGCCGGTCGGGCCGGTCGGCAAGCCGGTCGAGCTGTGCCAGACCACCTCGGCGATCGTGTTCAACTATACCAAGTACCCGAACGCGGCGAAGGAGTACCTGCGCTTCATGTGGGAGAAGGAGCAGTTCTTCCCCTGGATGGAGGCGGCGAGCGGCTATTGCTGCCAGCCGCTGAAGGGCTATGCCGACCACCCGGTGTGGAAGGAGGATCCGAACCACGCCGCCTATGCCGGCGCGTCGGAGCGGCTGCGCCCGAACGGCTATGCCGGCCCGCTGGGCTATGCGTCGGCGGCGGCGATGGCGGACTACATCGTCGTCAACATGGTCGCCGAGGCCGCCACCGGCCAGCGCACGCCGGAGGAAGCGGCGGCGCGGGCCCAGAAGCGGGCCGAGCGGTACTATCGGGTGTAAGCTGTCGGCCGCGATGTGACCGGCCGGCCGGGGAGGGGCATGGTGTTCGGCGCACGGATCGTGCTGGCGGTGATGTTCGCCGCCCTGGCCGCGCCGGGGTGGAGCGCCGATCTGACGCGGGACCAGGTGGTCGCGACGCTGTCCCGTGCCTCCCCGGCCGCGCCGGCCGATTTCTCCGGCAAGTCGCTGCAGAAGGTCGATCTCAGCGGGCTCGACCTGTCGGGCGCGAACTTCGCCGGCGCCGATCTGTTCGCGGTCAAGTTCGAGGACAGCAATCTGACCGGGGCCGACCTGACCGGCGCCAATCTCGGCCTCGCCTGGGTGATCCGGGCGAACCTCACCGAGGCCGACCTGTCCGGCGCCAATGTCCAGGGGCTGGTCGTGGCCTCGGGCATGCAGACCAACGCGGCCGAGGCCCCGGTCTTCCTCCGGACGAAGTTCGTCGGCGCGCGGGTGATCTCACGTTTCGGTGGCTTCGACCTGCGCGGCGCCGACTTCACCGACGCCAGGCTGGCGGTCGACATGCGCAATCAGTCGATGGGGATCATGCGGGCCGACTTCTCGAGCGCCAGGCTGGAGGGCGCCAATTTCACCCGGGCCGATCTCGGACGCGCCTGGTTCCGCTTCGCCAAGCTGCAGGGCGTGCGCTTCACCGGGGCCAGCCTGCTGCATGCCGACTTCTCCGGCGCCGATCTCACCGGGGCGGATCTCACCGGCGCCGACGCCACCGGGGCGGATTTCGGCCAGGCGATCCTGACCGGCGTCACCGGGCTCGACACCGTCAAAGGATTGGATCCGGCGGTCCCGCGCCGGTAGCGCGCGGAATGCTGCCGCATGAGTGGAGGACAGATGTCGACGATCGCGCAGCGAAGATCGCCGCCCCCGACCGCGTCGTGGATGGCGCGGATGATGGAGAGCCGCAACGCGCTGGGGCTGGCCTTCCTGCTGCCGGCCGCGGTGGTCCTGCTGCTGTTCCTGACCTATCCGCTCGGCCTCGGCCTCTGGCTCGGCTTCACCGACACCCGCCTCGGCCGGCCCGGCATCTGGATCGGCATCGAGAACTATGAGTTCCTGTACGAGGACCCGATCTTCTGGCTGGCGGTGTTCAACACCATCCTCTACACGACCGTCGCCAGCATCTTCAAATTCGTGCTCGGCCTGTGGCTGGCGCTGCTGCTGAACCGGCACCTGCCGTTCAAGGCCTTTCTGCGCGCCATCGTGCTGCTGCCCTGGGTGGTGCCGACCGTGCTATCCGGCATCGCCTTCTGGTGGATCTTCGACGCCCAGTTCTCGGTGATCTCCTGGGCCCTGATCAAGCTCGGGCTGATCGACACGCCGATCAACTTCCTCGGCGACGTCGCCAACGCCCGGGCCTCGGTGATCGCCGCCAACATCTGGCGCGGCATCCCCTTCGTCGCCATCACGCTGCTGGCCGGGCTGCAGACCATCCCGCAGTCGCTGTACGAGGCGGCGGTGCTGGACGGCGCCAGCAACTGGCAGCGCTTCCGCTGGATCACCCTGCCAATGCTGTCGCCGATCATCGCGGTGGTGATGACCTTCTCGGTGTTGTTCACCTTCACCGACTTCCAGCTGATCTATGTGCTGACCCGCGGCGGGCCGCTGAACGCCACCCATCTGATGGCGACCCTGTCGTTCCAGCGCGCCATTCCCGGCGGCCAGTTGGGGGAGGGGGCGGCGATCGCCTCGGCGATGATCCCATTCCTGCTGGCGGCGGTGATGTTCAGCTATTTCGGCCTGCAGCGGCAGCGCTGGCAGCAGGGGGGACGCGACTGATGGCGATCAAGAGCGATGTCGTCGGCGACGAAGGCGGCATGGGCTATCTGGAGCGGCTGCCGCGCCGGGTGGTGACGGTCTACCTGCCGCTCGCGGTGTTCGTCTTCGTGCTGCTGTTCCCGTTCTACTGGATGGGGATCACCTCGATCAAATCGAATGCCGAGCTCTACAACTACAAGGATTTCAACCCGCTCTGGGTGGCCGAGCCGACGCTGCGGCACATCCGGTTCCTGCTGTTCGAGACCTCGTATCCGGCGTGGCTATGGAACACGATGGTGATCGCGGTCGGGTCGACCACACTGGCGCTTGTATGCTCGGTCCTCGCCGCCTATGCGATCGAGCGGCTGCGTTTCACCGGGGCGCGCTGGGTCGGCCTCGCCATCTTCCTGGCCTATCTGGTGCCGCCCTCGATCCTGTTCATCCCGCTGGCGGTCCAGCTCGGCCAGCTCGGCCTCCTGAACAGCCAATGGGCGCTGATCCTGACCTACCCGACCTTCCTGGTGCCGTTCTGCACCTGGCTGCTGATGGGCTATTTCCGCTCGATCCCGTTCGAGCTGGAGGAATGCGCCATCATCGACGGCGCCTCGCGGCTGCAGATCCTGCGCCGGATCACCCTGCCGCTGGCCGTACCCGGGCTGATCTCGGCCGGGATCTTCGCCTTCACCCTGTCCTGGAACGAGTTCATCTACGCCCTGACCTTCATCTCGGATTCCGAGCGCAAGACCGTGCCGGTCGGGGTCCTGACCGAGCTGGTCCAGGGCGACACGTATCAATGGGGCGCCCTGATGGCCGGCGCCCTGCTGGGCTCGCTGCCCGTGGTGCTGCTCTACTCTTTTTTCGTCGAGCACTACGTCTCCAGCATGACCGGCGCCGTGAAGGAGTAGCCGGCGCCGGCCACGAAAATGCACACCGTTGCCGTCATTGCGAGGAGGCGAAGCCGACGAAGCAATCCAGGGGCCGTTGCGTGCGGCCCCTGGATTGCTTCGCTGCGCTCGCAATGACGAATGGGGAGTTCCGAAGGCGTCCAGGCAGGGCATTGACAGCCCCGCCGTGCTCGCCTTAAGTTAGTTAACGATTACTAACTTCTTGAGTCGCAGCATGGCCGGCAAGGGCAGGGACACCAAGGCGCGGATGGAGGAGGCGGCGATCCGCCTGTTCGCCGAGCGCGGTGTCGAGGGCACCTCGGTGCGCGACATCGCCGCCGCGGTCGGCGTCACCGAGGCGGCGCTGTATCGCCACCTGACCTCAAAGGACGAGTTCGTGGCCGGCCTGTTCGCCGACCGCTATGTCGAGCTCGGCCGCCAGGTCCATGCGGCGCAGGACGGGTTGACCGGCTTCGCCGCGCGGATGCGGGCGATGGTCGAGGCCTGCTGCCGGCTGCACGACCGCGACCCGTCGCTGTTCCGCTTCCTGCTGATCGTCCAGCACCGGGCTCTGCCCGGCTTCGCGCTGGGCGAGCCCAACCCGGGCGACGTCATCGGCGCCGTCATCGCCGACGGCATCCGTGAGGGCGCGGTGACCATCGCCGACCCCCGGCTGGCCACCGCCATCGCCTTTGGTTGCGTGCTGCAGCCGGCGGTGTTCCTGCTCTACGGCCGGCTCGATGGCGGCCTGGCCGACCGCGCGCCGGAGATCGCCGGCGCCATCCTGCGGGCGCTCGGCGGCACTGCCGCCTGACCCTCGCATTTCCCCCATCCGTCTCAGCGCGAGGAGACGTTCATGATAGACCCGATCGTGTTCCTGCTGATGATCGCCGCCATGATCTGGCTCGGCGTCCAGGTCCTGACCCAGCGCAGCGCCATCCGCGAGCTGGAGTCCCGCCTCGACCTCATCGATGAGGAGGAAACGCCTGCCGTCGACCGCCGCAGGCCGTAGAGGCCTGATGGATCTATCGTGCCGGTTGTATATATGTCATGATATTCATATCGTGACGTATATACGAGGAGATCGCGATGCCGCTCAGCATCCGGGATGAGCTCACGGACAGGCTGGTCCGGAAGCTCGCCAAACGGAAAGGCCTCGGCCTCACCGAGGCCGTGCGCCTGGCGGTCGAGAACGAGCTGCGTCGCGAAGACGAGGCCGTTCCCCTGCGCGAGCGATTGCGGCCGCTGCAGCACCGCATCGCCGCCCGGCCGGCGACCGGGCTCGAGGCGGACAAGGCGTTCTACGACGAGCTGAGCGACGACCTCTGATGTTCGTCGATGCTTCTGCCATCGTCGCCATCCTCACCCGCGAGGCCGACGCCGACGCTCTGGCCGACCGCCTGGGGGCAGCGCGGCAGCCGATCACCTCGGCGATCGCGGTGTTCGAAGCGGTGCTCGGGATCTGCCGAAAGCGCCATGCCAGCGTTGCCGAGGCCGAGACCGATGTCCGGGAGTTCCTCGCGATGGCGAAGGTTGATGTCGTCGGGATCAGCGCCCAGGAAGCATCGGCGGCGCTGAAGGCCTTCGATCGCTATGGCAAGGGGAGAGGGCATCCGGCGCAGCTGAACATGGGTGATTGCTTCGCCTATGCGTGCGCAACCACCCATCGCGCTCCCATCTTGTGCAAGGGCGCGGATTTCGCGCAGACCGACGTCCAACTCGCCTGACGGCGGATCCTCGTCCCGCCGCCGGCCTGAGAGACCGTTCGGAAATGCGCTGGTGTGAGTCGGCTGGTGGTGGTTTCGAGACCCGGCGCGCAGCGGACGTTATAGTCCGTGAGCACCGGAAGCTTCGAGGCCGCCATCAGACGGCCGCACCAGTAGCATTTGCGACGGTCTCTCTCAGCCCGCCCGGTCCTTGTCGATCTGGCTCTTCAGCGCGTCGAAGCCGACCGCGCCCGGGATGATCTGGTCGTTGATGACGAAGGCCGGCGTGCCCTGCACCCCCAGTGCCTGGGCCAGGTCCATGTTGGCGCGCAGCTCCGCCACCACCGCCGGGTCGTTCATGTCCTGCTTCAGCTTGTCGAGGTCGAGCCCGACCTGCTTGGCGGTGTCGTAGATCACCTCGTCGGTCAGCTGGCCCTTCAGGCCCATCATCTTGGTGTGGAAGTCGAGATACTTGCCCTGCATCTGCGCCGCCAGCGAGGCGCGGGCCGCGGTCACCGAGGCCGGCCCGAGGATCGGGAACTCCTTCAGCACCACCTTCAGCCCGCCATCCTGCTTCACCAGCCGCTCCAGGTCGGGCTGGGCCCGCTTGCAGTAGCCGCACTGGTAGTCGAAGAACTCGACCAGCGTGACGTCGCCCTGGGCGTTGCCGATCACCGGCGAGGACGCGCTGCGGAACAGCTCGTCGGCCCGGCTGGTCAGCGTCTTGGCCTGGGCCGAACGCTCCTCCTCGTCCTTCTTGGCCTGATAGGCGTCCAGCGCCTCGACCACGATCTCCGGATGGGCGCGGATGTAGTCGCGCACGACCTGCTCGATCGCCTCCTTCTGGACCGGGTCGACCGCCGGTGTGCTTTGCGCCGGGGCCGGCGCGGCGCTCTCCTGGGCCCACGCCCACGGCGGCGCGGCCGCCAGCACGGCGAGGACGGCCAGGCTGGCGAGGCGGCTGGAGCGGACCATCGGGTTATCCTTTCGCTGGAACATGTCCCACTAGTCGCCTTTCGCGACGGGATGATCAAGGGTTACCGCGGCTGCGGCGGCATTCGACCGCAACGGTCTGCGCCGGCGGCATGGCTCAGAGGCGGCGCTCAGCGTGGCTTGTCCTCGGCCTGCCGCTGCAGGTCCTGGGCCCGGCGCCAGCCGGGCGAGCCGCGCGGCAGCAGCTGCAGCGCCCGGTCGACCTGGGCCCGGGCATTCGGCCTGTCGCCGCGGGCCAGGTTGTCCTCGGCCAGGGCCAGCGACGCCTTGCCCATGTCGCCGACCTTGCCATAGGCGGTGCCGAGCAGCCGCCAGACGATCGGCGGCGTCTGCTCCGGGTCGACGCTGGCCCGCTCCAGGTCGCGGATGGCGCTGCGCAGCTCGGCGTCCGAGCCGCGGTCGATCTTGGTCTGGGCCAGCGGGATCAGCAGCAGCGGCTCGCCCGGCAGGAGGGCCAAGGCGCGCTCGTAATAGGGCCGGGCCTCGGTCAGCCGCCCGGTCTCCAGCAGGATCTGGCCGCGCAGCTCGAGATAGTAGGGGTTGCGCGGTTCGGCCTTGATCAGCGCGTCAGTGCGGCCGAGCGCGTCGGCGAAGATGTTGTTGCGGTAGGCGGCGATCGCCCGGGCATATTGCGCCGGGATGCTGGTGTCGCTCGGCGGATACATCCGCGCCACGCTCTGCGGCTCGGTGAAGCCGAACAGCTTGGCCCGGATCCGCGCGAACATGTCGTCATAGCCGGGCGGCATGGAGTGGCCGCGCAGCGGCGACTTGTCGACCGCCTCCTGCACCGTCTCGATCCGGTCCTGCGTCAGCGGGTGGGTGCGGGTGTATTCCGAGCCGGTCGGGTGGGCCAGCTCGGCATCCTGCATGCGTTTCAGGAAGCTCAGCATGCCGTCTGCCGGGATGCCGGCCTGGGCCAGGAAGCGCAGTCCCGCCTGGTCGGCCGAACTCTCGATCCCGCGGGCGAAGTTGACCATGTTCTGCCGGACCATGTCCTGGGCGGTGATGGCGCCGGCGATGGCGGCATCGCCGCGCCCGGATGCGGCGCCGGCGGCGGCGCCCAGCAGCGAGCCGATGGTGGCGATCAGCCGGCTGCGCTCCATCTGCTCCGCCCCGCGCACCAGATGGCCGCCGGCGATGTGGCCGGTCTCATGCGCCAGCACGGCCATCAGCTCGCCGGCGCTGCGGGTCTCCAGGATCAGCCCGGAATAGACGAAGATGTTCTGGCCGCCGGCGACGAAGGCGTTCACGTCGTCGTCATCGACCAGGAAGATGGTCACCGCCTCCGGGTTCAGCCCGCCCGCCCGGAAGATTGGCGTCAGCATCTTGTGGATGCTAGTTTCGATCTCGGCGTCGCGGACCACCGGAATGCGTTGCGCCTGGGCCGCCGCGAGGGGCCCGACGATGACCGTCGCCAGGGCCAGCACCAAGATCCGAATGACCCGTCCCAACGCTCCGCTCCCTCCGTGCCGGCGATCCATTGCGATGGATCATCACGCTATCGGCCGACTGTGTCGACCCGGTGGCATCCCGTCCTTCCCTCGAAGCGCTCGCTCATCATGAAGATCTCCCGCCGCGGCCAGGTGCCGCCTTTCATCGTCATGGATGTGATGACCGCCGCCGCGGCGCGCGAGAAGACCCATGGCGACGTGCTGCATCTCGAGGTCGGCCAGCCCAGCACCCCGGCGCCGGCCGGCGTGCTGGCGGCGGCGCAGGCAGTGCTGCGCGACGACAAGATCGGCTACACCGTGGCGCTCGGCGTCCCGCCGCTGCGCCAGGCCATCGCCGATCATTACGGCCGGGCCTACGGCACCGCGGTGACGCCGGGTCAGGTGGTGGTCACCACCGGCTCGTCCGGCGCCTTCCTGCTGGCCTTCCTGGCCGCGTTCGACGTCGGCGACCGGGTGGCGCTGGCAGCGCCGGGCTATCCGGCCTACCGCAACATCCTGACCGCCCTCGGCATCGAGGTGGTGGAGATCCCGGCCGGGCCGGACACCCGCTACCAGCCGACGCCGGAGTTGCTGGAGAAGCATGGCGGCAAGCTCGACGGGCTGATCATCGCCAGCCCGGCCAATCCGACCGGCACCATGCTGTCGCCCGAGGCGCTGGCCGAGCTGACGGCCTATTGCGACTCGCGCTCGATCCGGCTGGTGTCGGACGAGATCTATCACGGCATCACCTACGGCATGGGCACGGCCACGGCGCTGCAGACCAGCGGCAGCGCCATCATCGTCAACAGCTTCTCGAAATACTATTCGATGACCGGCTGGCGCCTGGGCTGGCTGGTGCTGCCGGAGGAGCTGCTGCGGCCGGTCGAATGCCTGGCGCAGAACCTCACCATCTCGCCGCCGACCCTGTCGCAATACGCAGCGGTGGCGGCCTTCGATTGCGGCGAGGAGCTGGACCGCAACGTCGTCCGCTACGCCCGCAACCGCAGCCTGCTGCTGGAGGCGCTGCCGCGCGCCGGCTTCGACCGGCTGGCCCCGGCCGACGGCGCCTTCTACCTCTATGCCGAGATCGGCCATTTGACCAATGACAGCGTCGAGTTCTGCCGGCGCATGCTGGCCGAGACCGGGGTGGCGGCGACGCCGGGGGTCGATTTCGACCCGGTGCGCGGCCACGCGACGATGCGCTTCTCCTTCGCCGGCGCGACCGAGGAGATGGCCGAGGCGGCGGCCCGGCTGCACCGCTGGCTGCGCTGAATGGCAAGGGCGGCACGGCGCCGGGCGTCCCGCTGGCGGCTGCCGCGCCTGCCTCTGCCGCGCCTCGCCTTGCCCGGCGCGCTCGGCCGCTGGTGGGGCCGCCGGCGCTGGTGGTCGAAGATTCTGTGCGGCCTGTTCGCCCTCCTGGTCCTGGCGCCGCTGGCGCTGACGATCGTCTACCGCGTGCTGCCGGTGCCGGCGACGCCGCTGATGGTGCTGCGCCTGTTCGAGGGCGAGGGCTGGCACCGCGACTGGGTGGCCTGGAGCGAGATCGCGCCGGTGATGGCCAAGGCCGCGGTGGCGGCGGAGGACAATCTGTTCTGCCGGCATGACGGCTTCGACTGGGACTCGATGGAGAAGGCCTGGGACCGCTACCGGTCCGGCGTCGGCCGGCTGCGCGGCGGCAGCACCATCTCGAACCAGACGGCGAAGAACGTCTTCCTGTGGGACGGCCGCACCTTCATCCGCAAGGGCTTCGAGGCCTATCTGACCGTGATGATCGAGGCGCTGTGGCCGAAGCGCCGGATCATGGAGGTCTATCTCAACGTGGTCGAGCTCGGCCCCGGCATCTACGGCGTCGAAGCGGCCTCGCAGGCGTATTTCGGCAAGAGTGCTTCGCAGCTCTCGGCGCGCGAGGCGTCGCTGCTGGCGGCGGTGCTGCCGAACCCGCGCGGCTGGTCGGCCGGCAAGCCGTCGCGCTACGTTGCCGGCCGCGCCGCCACCATCCAGCGCCGCATCGGCCAGCTCGGCGACCTGCTGGACTGCGTGTCCTGACCCGGATCTGCAACCTTCCGTTCCTATAGTTGTTTGGCGCTAGGAAAAGGGGGGGCCACATGGCCGACGATATCATTCTCAACACCAACACCGAATATTCGCAGGATGAGCCGGCGACGGCGGCGCTGGCCGGCGGCGGCTTCGTCGCGGTGTGGGACGACGGCAACCAGGATGACGGCTTCGACGGCTTCACCGGTGTCTATGGCCGGGTGTTCGACGCGCAGGGGCGGGCGCTGACACCCGAATTCCACATCCCGATGGACGATTACGACCAGCAGCTGCACGCCAAGGTCGTCGGCCTGCCCGATGGCGGCTTCGTCGTTGCCTGGGAGTCGGACGGGGTCGACCGGACCGGCGCCGACAGCAACGACTTCAACATCTTCATGCAGCGCTTCTCGGCGACCGGGCAGCGCATCGGCGACCAGGTCCAGGTCACCCCGGACCGCGAGCTCGACCAACGGCTCGAGGAGCTGGTGGCGCTGCCCGATGGCGGCTTCCGCATGGTCTATGCCGCCTCCAACCTGCGCACCGACTGGGACGTCTACACCCAGCGCTTCAACGCCACGGCCGGAAAGGTCGGGGGCGAGGTGCTGATCAACACCGATGTCGACACCGGCCTCGCCTTCGCCGGCGGCTATCTGACCCCCGGCTATCAGATCCTGCCGCGCGCCGATGGCAGCTTCATCGCGGCTTATTGGGAGGAGCCGGAGAGCTTGAACGGCCGGCAGGTCTACACCCAGCGCTACGACGCCGCGGGCCATGCGGTCGGCGCGCGCAGCCTGGTGTCGGAGCTGACCGGCCTCGACGACAACTCGTTTCCACGCATCACCAGCCTGGAGGGCGGCGGCTACGCCGTCGCCTGGACCAAGCGGGATGCGGACGATCTCGACAACACCGATGTGTGGCTTCGGACCTATGACAGCCTGGGCCATGCTCTGACCGGGCCGGTGCAGGTCAACACCGACTTGCCCGAGGGCCAGTATCTCGGCGAGGTCGTGGGCCTGCCGGGCGGCGGGTTCCTGGTCACCTACGCCGCGTGGTCGGCCGATGTCAGCGAGTTCCCCTACGATTATTACGGGGCGAACGGCCGCACCTACGACGCCGCCGGCCGGCCGACCAGCGATGTCTTCTACATCTCGGAATTCGTCTATGAGGACATGGGCAGCCTCGGCGCGATCAAGCTGCGCGACGGCGGCATCGTCGTCAGCTGGCATGGCGGCGCGCTGGTCGAGGAGGACATTTACGCCACCGTCCTCGGCCAGGGCACCGGCAGCAATGACACCATCACGGCGGTGATCCCCGGCACCTGGCGCGGCTTCGCCGGCGACGATCGTATCACCGGCACCGCCTTCGCCGACACCCTGGTCGGCGATACCGGCAAGGACGACCTGCGCGGCGGCGCCGGCAGCGACGTGCTCCGCGGCGGCACGGGGGCCGACAGGCTCGACGGCGGCACGGGCGTCGACACCGCCAGCTATTACGACAGCGCGGCCGGGGTCACGGTCAGCCTCGTCACGGGGACCGGAGCCGGCGGCGACGCCCAGGGCGACATGCTGGCCGGGATCGAGAACCTCTCCGGCAGCCAAGCCAATGACAGCCTGGTCGGGAATGCCGGCGCGAACACGCTGCAGGGCTGGAACGGCGCCGACGTGCTTCGCGGCGGCTGGGGAGCGGATGTGCTCGACGGCGGCGCCGGCATCGACACCGCCAGCTACTACACCGGCACCGCCGGGGTCGTGGTCAATCTCTCCACCGGCAAGGGCAGCGGCGGCGAGGCGCAGGGCGACACGCTGACCGGGATCGAGAATGTCTCCGGCAGCCAGGGTTGGGACAGCATGACCGGGACCACCGGCGCCAACGGACTGCAGGGGTGGGCCGGCAACGACGTCCTCGTCGGTGGCCGTGGAGCCGATATGCTGAGCGGCGGCGCGGGGGCCGACCGCTTCGTCTATGTCGGCACGGCCGACAGCCCGGTCGGGGCCGGCGCTGACCGGATCACCGACTTCAGCCATGCCCAGGGCGACCGCATCGACCTGTTCGCCATCGACGCGAACAGCGCGGCGGCGGGCAACCAAGCCTTCAGCTTCATCGGCGGCGCCCTCTACACCGGCGTCGCCGGGCAGTTGCGAACCTCCGTCGTCGGCGGCGTCACTACGGTCGCCGGCGACGTCAACGGCGACAAAGTCAGCGACTTCCACATCCAACTGACCGGCGCCTACGCGCTGGCGGCCGCCGACTTCGTGCTGTAGGCGGCCCTAATCGACCTCCGCGCAGGCCGGCTCGGTGGTGACCGATCCGGCCTCATCGCCGTCGAATTCCGCGTAGATCCGGCCGAGAGCGGTCAGTGCGCCGCTGTCGTCGACCAGCCGCGAGGTGACGGTCGCCTCGCGATAGGCGCCGGCGCCCATCCAGGCGTAGCGCTCGACATAAGGTCGGCGCTCCAGCTCCGGCAGGACGGTGGTCATGAACCGTTCCGTCGCCTCGGTGCTGTAGCGGTTCTTGCGGCCGTCCCGCGCGGCCCAGTCGGAGACGGCGAATTCGGTGATCCAGATCGGCTTTTTGTAGGTGTCGTGGATGTCGTCGATCTTGCGCAGGAAGCTCTTGGCCGACGGCGCCCCGTACCAGTGGACGGCGACGAAATCATAGTCCTTGCCCTGCTCGGCCAAGCGGGCGGAGAAGCCCTCGAACCACGGGCCGAGCGCGTTGACGGCCGCCGGGCTGCCGATGCGGCGGGCGAGGGGCCTGAGCCGGTCCCAGGCGCCGACCGCTTCGTCGACCGACATGTCGGCCTGGCGCCGCCCGTCCGGCTCGTTGAAGGCCAGCAGCGCGCAGGGCTTCGGGTCCCGGCCGAGCTGCGCGACCTGCCGGTCTGCTTTCGCCCCGTCCGACCAGATCATCGGCACGAACTGCGCCGACCCGGCCTGCTCGATCGGCTCGGTGTTCCAGGTGTAGTACCAGCGGGCGTCGAGCCGCTTGATGGTTTCGGCCGCGTTGGCGTCCTTCTGGCCGATCGCGATGCCCTTCTTGTCGCCGGCGGCTGCGGGCATGGCGGCCGCAAGCGCACAGACGGCGGCACAGAGGAGGGCGGACAGCCTCATCCTGACCTCGGGAGCTTGGGATCGGGCGGACAGGGGTAGCATCTTTGGCCGCCGGCACAAACCTCGCCACGACCGCGTAAAACACGGGTCCGGCCCGGCAAATTATTCTAAATTGTTAATCAAATACAATATGTTGTTCCACCATCGCGTCGTGCCGATAGTAGTGGGATATGCGGTCGCCTGGGCCGGCCGGCACAAGGCCGCGCGTCGGAGGCGAGGAGGGAGATCAGATCGCGATGCAGCAGCCAGATCTGCGCGCGCGCCGGCCGGATCCGGTTCTAGCCCCCTTCAGCCACACGACGACGGCAGCGATCCCGGCCCGAAATCGCCTCGAATACTGGCGGCACCTGTTCTTCGGATCCTATATCGATCTGCCGGATCGTGCGGGGATCGTCGATTTCCGGGGCGAGATGACCAATTGCACCTCTCTATCGCCTGTTCGCGACGCGGGACCGTACGGTGGCCGGCGACCTGCGCGAGGTCCGGCTGCGCCGGGCCCGACGGCTGATCGAGACCCAGCCGGACCGGCCGATCGGGCTGATCGCCTTCGATTGCGGCTACACCGACCTGTCGGCCTTCGGCAAGGCATTCAAGCGCCGCTTCGGCCTGGGGCCGAGCGACTGGCGCGCATCGATGGGGACGACCCCGGCCGCGTGACGCTGAGACGCGCGACCGAATGATTCGAGACGCGCGGACTACCGGTGGCCGGCCTGAGGCGCCCACCATCGGCGACCGCGACACCCGCAAGCGCAGGAGGTTCCCATGCCAAGCCCGTTCCCGCCTTTCGCCAGCCTAGCCCTGCACCAGGGCAACAGCCAGAACCTGCAGCTCATCGGCGTCGGGACCGATGGCAGCCTTAGCCTGGCCGCCTGGCAGTCGCACGCCACCGGCGCGTGGACGGTGCCGGGCAAGAACGCGCTGGCGTTCCAGACAGGGACGTTCTCGGCCGTCGCCCTGGGCAACGGCAACCGCGACTATCTGCAGGTGCTGGGCCTGGGGGCCGACCAGCAGATCTACCTGGCCGCATGGCAGGACGACAAAGGCAACTGGAACCGGCCGCCCGGATCGCTCATCAGCCCCCTGGGTGGGACGGGGCGGCATTACCGGGCCGTGGCGGCCCATCGTGGCGGCAACGGTTTTCTCCAGGTGTTCGGCCTGGGGACCGACGGGTCCATCTACGTCGTCGTGTGGCAGGACGAGAACGGGGCCTGGCATCCGGACGGCACTCGCATCGTTGGGCCTCGGAAGCCCTATACCGCGATCCTTCCGGCGATCGACGGCTCCGGCAATCTGCAGTTGCTTGCCCTCGCCGACGGGCAGGTCTATCAGGCCGCCTGGCAAGGTCGCGACGGCAGTTGGAACAATACCATCAGGGGGATCGGAGATCCGAAGCACCGATACACGGCGCTGGCCGCCGCGGTGGGCGATAGGCACAACCTGCAGGTCGTCGGGTTGGGCACCGACCAGAAGCTGTACCTGGCGGCATGGCTGGACTCGGAGGAGAAATGGCAGGTCCGGAAGCGGGATGACGGCCGCGTCGGCATCAACAACCGGCCCTACACCGCGGTCACGGCCCACACCGGAGCTGACGGCGACCTGCAGATCATCTGCCTGGGTACGGACGGCAAGGCCTTCATCGCCGCCTGGCAGGACAAAGGGGGCTCCTGGCACGACCCGAGCCATGATTTCACCGGTGCGCTGGGAGACCCGATGCTGACCTATCGGGCGCTGGTCGTGGCCAGCGGCCCGGGAAACGACAGAAGCCACCCGGGCGAACTGGAGCTGGTGGGCCTGGGAGCGGGGGAGAATGACGACGGCAACCCCTATCTGGTCGCGCGCCAGACCCGGGACGGGCGCTATCACTGGGGCCGGCCACTGGGTGAGGGCCGCTCCCCGCTCGTGAACTGGGGGGCCGCGACCAGGTCGGCCCCGACCGATGGATGCATCGCCTTCGGTCGGTGCTGGGTGATCGAGGGCTCTTCGGTGGTGTCCTTTGACCTCATCTCGGGCCATGCCGGGCCGCATCCGTATGTGTTCCCCGACAGATTCTTCCCGGCCAAGATCCGACCCTATGGGGACAAGCTCGCGGTCGTGGCCCAGGAAGGGGGCGTGTGTCTCATCGATCCCGCCACGGGATCCGTCGAACGCAAGGCTGTCAAACTCGACCACTATTGGCTGGCGGGCGTTGAGGGATCGGTGTTCTCCGCCGGCTCGATCGGAGTGGTCCGAATGGCGCCGGACGGCAGCCTGATCGGACCTTACAGCGCCGGCCCCGGGGCGATCGTCGCCGGCTACCCGGCCGTGGCCAATGGACTTGTCTACGTGCCGGTGTTCGATAAGGGTTCGGGAGGGAGCATCTCGGTGCTCGACGCGGCGACGCTGACCTTGCAGCAATCGATCAAGGTCGACGGCCAACCCGGATCAGTGTTCTGCGACGGCGCGCGGCTGTGCTTCGCCACCACGAGCAAATCTCTCTATGTCTATGCCGTTGTCAGCGACGTTGGCAGCCTGACACCGGTCACCCCGAACGGACAGCCGATCACGCTCGGCGCCACGGCCGACGCCCTGCCGATCCTGAATGGCGGCCTGTGCTATGTCGCGCTCGGCGGCGCCGTGCAGGCGATCGATGTGGCGACGGGCGCGTCGCGCCGCAGCTTCGCGCCGGCGCGGAATCCGGGCTACATCCCGATCATGAACGGCAGTGGCGTGCTGTTCTACAGCTCGGCCGAGGGGATCTCCATGATCGACACGGCCGCCACGTCGGGCACCGTCGTGACCTATGCGACCGAAGCCTCGCTCATCCTTGTAGGCTACCAGGATGGCGCCCTGATCTACGGGGATATTCTCGGCGTCGCCGCCGTCCGCCTGGACGAGGTGATCCACCAATACTATGCCGAGACGAACCTGATCCGGGACTTCGACTTCAGCAAGGGCGTCGGCGCCACGACCTCCGCGCCGAACTTCCAGGTCGAGGTGGCTCTGTTCGACAAGGACGGCTCGCCGCGCGCCATGCAGCCGGTGCGCCTGACCGCGACGAGGCCCACGACCGTGGCTTATCAGGGGCGCAGGACGCGCGTGTCGCGGACGGAGTTCGTCGATGTCGAGACCGACGGGGCGGGCCGGCTCCGCGTCGCGGTCGACGCCGGTGCGTTCGATGACGACAACACATTTCACCAGGGGCTGACGGCACCCGAGCTGCTGCTGACATCGCCATTCATGGACGCGCGCATGCGCTTCGTGATCCGGCCGCACGGCCAATTGCAGCAGCAATTGGCCACCATCAGCAAGGAGCAGTTGAAGGGGGCGAAGGGCTATGACGAAGAAGCCGTCCTCACCAGCGAGTACAGAGACGATGACGACCGCCTGAAGGCCGCCACAGGCGCCATCAACCAGACCGCGGGCATGGTTCAGGCGTCGATGGCCAATGCCCGCAAGCGCGACGCCGGGAATATGTACTGCGATCCCGCCTGCGACATGGCGGTGGCTTGCTGCATGCCGGCCAGCGATCCCGGCTGCCGCGTGGTCTGCGACCAATCCTTCTCCTTCGACCTGTCTGCGGGCCAGCCGCATTTCCGGCTGCTGAGCGTCGACGAGGCGCGGGATGCGGCTGCGGTGCTGATCGACAGGGCGGCGCTGGGAGACTGGGACGACTTCTGGAACGACGTCGTAACCGGCGTGGCCAAGGTGACGCGCGTGGTCATCGAGGCCGTCGCCGCCGGGGCCAAGGCAACGATCCACTTCGGTGAGGCCTTCGTCGAGGGTGTGATCAGCACGATCGAGCAGGCCACGCTGCTGGTGCAGGGCGTCTTCAACGAGATCGCCACTGCCATCAATCGGGTGGTCGAGGCGGTCAGCTTCCTGTTCGATTGGGGGAAGATTGTCGACCTGCATGACCAGATCCGCGACCAGATGACGGACGCCTGGACGTCATTGGCCACGGGGCGCGACGGGATTTCCTTCGCGAGCTTGAAGGCCGCGCTGGACTCCTGGTTTGATAATGCCGCGGATAAGGTTGATCAGGCTTTCGCAAGTGCCGAAGCTAAGCTGGGCATGCAGACTCCGCTTGGCGCCCAAACCGAGAATTCGGGTAAACAAAACTCCGCTGTCGGTTCCGCCCAGGATAACTGGCTGCTGGGCAAATTTCAGGACAATGTCCTTCCGGAAAGCTCGGGCGGACTTTCGGTTTTGCGTGCAACGACGGATTTTATTGCCTGGCCGGACATTCAACTTGGGCAGGATATTCGGACGAAATTCGATGCCCTCGCCAGCCAGTTGGAGCAATCACTGTCTGACAAGGCGAAGGAGACGATCGATAGCCTTCGGGAGATGCTCGATTTCCAATCCAGTCCCGGCATACTGGCACGCGGCTTTGCCGCGGTTCTGGAAATTCTGCATCGCGCAACGGATATGGCGATCAAGCTTGGCAAGATAGTCGCGGATTTCGCGGTCGATCTGCTGCAGGCGGTCATGACGGCAATCTATGACGCGATGACCAAAACAATTGAAATTCCGTATATCTCGGACTTCTACCGTTGGGCGACCAAGCGGGATCTCAGCATGATGGACCTGTTCGCTCTCGTGACGGCGATACCGACCGGCTTCGCACTGGGACTGCTGAGCCGGGAGCCGGCCTATGCCTCCAAGGTCTCGCCATTGCCTCCAGGACCGCAGCCGCGGGACCGAAAGAGCCTCACGATCTCCACTCTGGGCGGAATGGAGATTGCTGYCGGCTGCGCTCAAGTGATCTTTGGCCTGTTGGGGGGCGTTCTCAGCGCGCTGGACATGCGCCAAACCCTCGGCACTGAGGTGGTGGAAGGGAGCGGTCCTTCCAGGCTCAGCCGGATCCGGTGCTACCTGACTTTTTTTGTCGGCTTGGGCACTCGCATCGCGTTCTTGGTGCCGCTGGTCTACCTCTTTATCCATGGACCGAAGCCCAATGTCGTCGGGGCTCTGCTGTGGGCCGTGCCGTCTTTCATCTGGTTTGTTGACTGCTGCTACCTGTGGTTCGCGGAAGCGAACCCGGATGGGAGCTATGTCGTTGCTGCTTTCGCATTGGGTCTTGGTGTCATAATGCCACTTCTCGGCGGGTGGGAATTCTACGAGAGCACTGAAAGCGTTGCCGATGGCTTCGGGCTAGGTTTCACAATCGCTGTCGGCTTATCGTTAGTGGCCCGGAGTGCAGTCGTTCTGAAATGGCCACAGGTTAAGTATGGGGCGATTACCGCAAGCGCTCTTCTGCTGGTTTGCTCGGGGGGATTCGAGGTCGCAAGGGGTTTCTTGACGGAGTGACGCGAGCCCACTGTCCGACCGGAAGGCTCGCGCCCGTCCTTCTCAATCCTCCTCCGCCGCCAGCTGGGCCAGGATGCGGCTCTTGCCCATCTGGCGCAGCACCAGCGGCATCACCATGACCAGGACGGTGATCGCCAGCAGGGTGATCGAGATCGGCGAGGACGCCAGGACCATGGGGTCGCCGCGGCTGTTCTGCAGCGCCCGGCGCAGCGGCAGCTCCGCCATCCTGGCTGCCAGCCACCGACAGCGCCTCGCCAATGGCGAACAGGGCGACGGCCGGGACGGTGATGCCGACGCCGCTCGGCAGCTCCGGGCTGCCAAAGGTCAGCCGTGCCCCGCCGCTCAGCTCATCCAGGCCGATCAGGCTGACGGCCAGCGAGGTCGGCCGCGCATCGGCGAGTCGCCCTCCGAAGATGCCAAGGCGGGAATCCCGGTCGGCGCCTGGGATGGTGATGTGCGTCGCGCAGGCGACCGCGCCACCACCGTCCAGCACCGCATCGGCCAATTCGGCGACCCGCCGGACCGCGTCGGGCAGGGCGGCGTGCGCGCCGGAGCGAGGGCGCGATTGACGCACCCTCTGCGACAGGGGATATCTCTGTCCATACGGTAAGCAGATTTGAGTCGGGTGATGGGATCGCCACTAAAGTCGTTGACGGCTGTTCTGAATCTGGCGCCGAGCAATATTGATGCTACGACCACGGTGTTCCCCTCGATCAGCAGCGACTCCATCGCGCGCAGGCTGGATCTCGAGGCGGAGGCGGAGCGGAGAGGCAAGGAGAACTTGCCGCAGACCGACGCCGCCGACCTGGATGTCGTGGAATCCCGAATTATCGACGAGGTCTCGGACGTCCGAAGAGTCGGATTGACTGCTTATGAAAGCGAGATGCGGGTCTATGCGGACCGCATGAACGGCCTGGATGTCGAAGGCAAAGTCTCCGAAATCGACATCTCGATCTCGAACGGCATATCGGCGCTGCGGGAGCGGGTCCATATCGGCACGGATCACCTGTATCTTCAGGGCGAAAGGCTGAAGCTGCTGCGGGAAGAGCTGGAGCGGTTCCGCGATCGCCATCGCCTGGACCGGACCGCCCATCTGCCGACATCCGCCAAGCGCCACGTCATGCGGGCGATCATCTTCCTGATGCTGGCCGCGGAGTCGATCATCAATGGCAGCTTCTTCATGGAGTCGAACGAGCTCGGCCTGATCGGCGGCGTGTTCACCGCCTGTACGATCGCGGCGGTCAATATTTTCTTCTCGTTTCTGTTCGGCAGGATGACCATCCAGGTCAATCACCGGAACCTGATCAGGAAGACGGTCGGAGCGATCATATTCCTGGCGTTCCTGGTCTTCGCGATCGGCTTCAATCTCTTCGTGGCGCATTTCCGGGAGGTCGCGGGGCTAGTCAATTGGGAGGCCGCAACCCGGCAGGCGGCCGGCCAGTTCTGGGCGGACCCGCTGGGCCTGACGATCTTCAACTCGTGGATCCTCGTCTTCGTCGGCTTCGCCTTCGCCACGGTGGCCTGGATCGAAGGCTATGGCTGGGACGACCCGTATCCCGGCTTCGGCGACGTGTGGCGGCGCTGGGAGCGTTCGATCGCCGACTACGCGCATGAGAAGGAGAGCCTGCTGGAGGAGCTCCGCGACACCAAGGACGAGGTGCTCGAAACCATCAAGGGCGCCCGCGCGGATATCGCGTCGCGGATCAGGAACTACATCCAGGCGTCCGACTACCGGGATCATCTGCGGCTCGCCCTGCCGATCTTCCTGGAGCAGACCCAGCAGGCGGCGAGCGCCCTGATCGGGCGGTATCGGGAGACCAACACCCGGCACCGTTCCTCTCCCGCGCCGGCCTATTTCGCAAGACCCATCTCGCTGTCGAAGGTCGAGCCGGTGGCCGGCGAAGCCGAAGCGTCGACGAGGCGGGCGGAGCTGGGAAACCTCACCGAGCGGGCCGACGCCATCCTTTCGGATCGGACGGCGGAACTGCTGGCGGAGTTCGAGTCGACATTCGGCGAATATGAGCGGATCAGCCGGTTCGCCAGGGGATTGAGCGCCAGGGGACTGAATGATGGTCGCGAGACGCCGTCGCCTGCGGAAAAGACGTAGCGGATCGGAATCCGAGGGCCTCTGGAAGGCCGGCCTGATCGCGGCGGTGGCTTGCGCCCTGTTCGCCGGCGGCGCCTGGATCTACATGGCGGCGGCCAGCGCCAACCCGAAGATCGACCCGGTGACGCTCTGCCCGGCCGAAGGGCCGACCGGGGTGGCGGCGGTCCTCATCGACACGACCGATACGCTCTCGCCGGTGCAGCGCCTCGATGTCCTCAACAAGCTGCGCGGCCTTCGCGAGGAGCTGCCGCGCGGCTGGCTGGTCGCGATCTATCCCGTCAAATCGACGCCGGAGCAGCCGCCCCGGGCATCGCTGTCACTGTGCAATCCCGGCCGGGGCGAGGGGCTCAGCCAGCTGACATCGAACCCCGCCCTGGTGGAGAAACGGTGGCGGGAGGCCTTCGATACGCCCCTTCAGGACCTTCTTGGCAGCCTGGTCGCAGCCGGGCAGGGAACGTCGTCGCCGATCATGGAGACGATCCAGTCGGTCGCCGTCACCGAGTTCGGGGATCCCGACAAGAAGCCGCTGCCGAAGCGGCTCGTCCTGGTCTCCGACATGCTCCAGTACAGCCAGAAGCTGTCCCAATACAACAGCGCCAAAGCCTTCGGCGATTTTGCCAGGACGGATGCCTATCGATCGCTGAAGAGCGATCTCAGGGACGTCGATGTGGAGATTCTGTACGTCAGCCGGGCGAACCAGGAGCGGCGCCAGAACGCGGATCACATCGCGTTCTGGACGGATTTCTTCGCCGATGAAGGCGCCAGCATATCGAGGATCGTGAGGATATTCGGATGACCTACGGCTCGCCCGCGCCGCGTCGTGCGTTCCAGCACCAGGTCTCCGCCGCGGCCGACAAGTTCCTGTTCGCGGCTGCGTTTGCCTTGGGCGCCGGCCTCATCGTCGGCCTCAAGATCTACGATGCGAAGCAATGGGTGATCAGCCTGTGCATCGCGACATGCATGATCGGCTACGTCGTGATCTGCCTGGGCGTCCAGATCGCCCAGATCCGCGAAGATATCGTCGCCGACAATGTCTATTATCTGGGCTTTCTCTACACCCTGACCAGCCTGGGAATGGCGCTGTATCAGGTGGCGTCCGTCCAGGACGACCGGCTGATCGAGAATCTGCTGTCGAATTTCGGGATCGCCCTGCTGTCGACGATCCTGGGGATCTTCCTCCGGGTCATGGTCAGTCAGATCCGGCGCGATCCGGTGGAGGTCGAGCGCGAGGCCCGCCTCGAATTGGTCGAGGCGGCGTCCATGCTCAAGGGCGAGCTTCGGGGAATCATCGTTCAGTTGAACGACTTCCGGACCGAGATGACCCAGATCCTCCGGGAAGGGGCCGAGCTCACGCTCAAGCAGCAGGGCGAGGCGCTGGAGCGCTATGGCGAGACGCTCGGACAGGAAATCCTGTCCATTGCGGAACGCGTGTCAGTTGATCTGGCGGTCCCGCTCGCGACCGGGGGGCAGGAGATCGGGCGGGCGACGGAGGCGCTGCGGTCCCGCGCCGATGAGCTGGCCCAGCAGCTGTCCGCATCTGCCGGCGAGCTGAAGAAGGCTGCCGGCTCGTTCACCAAGACGCTGGACGATTCGGCACGGCGCGCCGGCGCCTTGGCCGGGCGCTTCGCCGACGAGACCGGCCGCGTGCACGCCCAGGCGTTCGACCTGTCCGGCACCCTCGTCACCCAGCTCTCGCTGCTGCGGACCGATCTGGGGCGGCTGCGCGACACCATGGTCCAGCATTCCGAGGCGATGAGCGCGGCCCGCGCCGCCGGGCGCGAGGATGCGACGGCGATGGCGCAGGCGCTCCGCGAGCTCGGTGGCCGGATCGACCGGGGAGCGGATGCGGAGGGTGAGCCGGCGCCGCCGCGGAACTGGTGGTCGCGCTCATGATCTATGATCAGCCGAAGCCGAGCCTGCCGCTTTCGGATCGGCGGTCCTATCGCCGCGGCGTGATCCTCGGCCTGACCGTGGCCGAGTTCTTCCTGCTGCTGTCCTTCGTGCTGGTTCTGTCCCTGGCGCTGCTGCTGGCCCGCCAGTCCGGCGACCGGGCCGCGCTGCGGCAGGTCCAGCAATTGCTGGTCGACGCCGGGTCGCGGGACAGCGTGCGAGTCGTCCTCGACCGCATCGCCGGTCTCGAACAGGTCGTCCGCAGCCGGGACGAGAGGATCGCGGCGCTGCTGGCGGAGAAGGAGGAGGCGCGTCCGATCCTGGAGGCGACGGCCGGGATGGACCGGAAGGAGATCGACAACTTCATCGAGCTGGTGCGGGGGATCGCGGCGAAGAAGCGGAACGGCGAGATCACCGCCGAGGACATCGCCAGGATCGCCAGGAACGCGGATCTGGTCGAGACGGTCCGCGGCATCACCGAGTCCTGGGAGGATTCGAATCGCAGGATCGGCCAGGCGCTGAAGGGGGAGTTCGGCAAGGACCTGTCGCGCTGGAACGCGGAGATCGACGATGACGGGTCCGTGTTCCGCTTCCTGGCCCCCGATGTGCTGTTCGACCAGGGCCGCGCCAGCCTGACGCCGGCGTTCAAGGGAACGCTCGCGGATTTCTGCCCCCGGTTCCTGCACCTGCTGAACGATCGCCGTGACACGATCGCGGAGATCCGGATCGAGGGGCATACCTCGTCGGAATGGCGCCAGAGCACCCCCGCGAGGGAGGCCTATTTCCTCAATATGGGGCTGTCGCAGGAGCGGACGCGATCGGTGCTGGAATACTGCCTGGGGCTGGGCGATGTCGCACCGGTTGAATCCTGGGCGCGGCATACGCTCGTCGCGGTCGGCATGTCCTCGAGCCGCCCGGTGCTGGACGGCAGCGGCGCCGAGGAGCCCGACCGGTCGCGCCGGGTGGAGTTCCGTGTCGTCAGCGACGCGGAGTCCCGCATCGGCGAGATCGCCCAGCAACTGTCCAAATAGCCGGATCAGGGCGGTTGATTGTCCCGCCCGGGCCGCTATCCTGGTGAGGCCTGCGCCCGACTGGGGGGAGCGTTGCCGAAACGGCGCCTCTCATCCCGGGGCCTGCCCCTAGTCTGGATAACCTTTCTCGAGAGCCATGGCCGACGCCTCGCCATCGAGCGTGACGCCTTGGCTCCTTCCGCAGCGATCGAGGCTCCGCCGATGAACGACGTCTTCAAGGCCGAGGATTCCGCCGCCCTGCAATTCGGCATCGGCCAGCCCGTGTCCCGGATGGAGGACCCGGTCCTGCTGCGCGGCGAGGGCCGCTACACCGACGATGTCAGCCTGCCCGGCCAGGCCTATGCCGCCTTCGTGCGCAGCCCCCACGCCCATGGCGTCATCGCCGGCATCGATGCCGAGGCGGCCCGCGCCATGCCGGGCGTGCTGGCGGTCTACACCGCTTCCGACCTCGCGCCGATGGGCTACGGCCCGCTGAAATGCGTGATTGCGTTCCAGCACCGGGACGGCAAGCCGATGACGACGCCGCTGCGCCACGCTTTGGCTGAGGACAAGGTGCGCTTCGTCGGCGACCCGGTCGCGGTGGTGATCGCCGAGACCGCGCATCAGGCCCGCGACGCTGCCGAGGCCGTCGCGCTCGACATCGACCCGCTGCCGGCGGTGACGCGGGTTGCCGAGGCAGTCGCCCCCGGCGCGCCGGTGCTCTATGCCGATGCGCCCGGCAACCTGGTGCTCGACTATCATTTCGGCGACGCCGACAAGGTCGCCGAGGCCTTCGCCAAGGCGGCCCATGTCACCCGGCTGGAGATCCTCAACAACCGCGTCGTCGTCAACGCCATGGAGCCGCGCGCGGCCGTGGTCGCTTTCGATTCCGAAACCGGCCGCTTCACCGTCCATGCGCCGAGCCAGGGCGTGTTCGGCAAGCGCAACAACCTGGCCGAGGCGATGGGCCTGCCGCCCGACCGGATCCACCTGATCACCGGCCATGTCGGCGGCTCCTTCGGCATGAAGGGCGCGGTGTTCCCGGAATATATCTGCCTGCTGCACGCCGCCCGCGAGCTCGGCCGGCCGGTGAAATGGACCGATCAGCGCTCCGACAGCTTCGTCTCCGACCATCACGGCCGCGACATGGAGGTGGTGGGCGAACTGGCGCTCGACGCCGAGGGCCGCTTCCTCGCCACCCGCTTCACCGGCTACGGCAATCTGGGGGGCTATGTCTCCCAGGTCGGACCGATGATGACCACGCTCAACATCGCCAAGAATTCGATCGGCATGTACCGCACGCCGCTGGTCGAGGTGAACACGGTCTGCGCCGTCACCAACACCGTGCCGATCGGCGCCTATCGCGGCGCCGGGCGGCCGGAGGGCAACTATTACATGGAGCGGCTGATCGATGCCGCCGCCGCCGAGCTCGGCCTCGACCGGGTCGAGCTGCGCCGCCGCAACATGGTGGCGCCGGACCAGCTGCCCTGGAAGACGCCGGCAGGGACGGCCTATGACAGCGGCGACTTCCCGGGTCTGCTCGCCCGCGCCGTCGTGGCCGCGGACTGGGACGGCTTCGCCGCCCGGCGGGAGGAGAGCGCCGCCCGCGGCAAGCTGCGCGGCCGCGGCATCGGCTGCTATCTCGAGGTCACGGCGCCGCCCACCAACGAGATGGGCGGCCTGCATTTCGAGCCGGACGGCACGGTCACCATCGTCACCGGCACGCTCGACTATGGCCAGGGTCACTGGACGCCCTTCGCCCAGGTGCTGCATTCCAAGCTCGGCATCCCGCTGGACCGCATCCGCCTGGTCCAGGGCGACAGCGACCGGCTGATCGCGGGCGGCGGCACCGGCGGCTCGAAATCGATCATGGCCAGCGGCGCCGCGATCCTGGAGGCGGGCGAGCTGGTGATCGAGAAGGGCCGGCAGATCGCCGGCCACCTGCTGGAGGCCGGCGCCTTCGACGTCGAGTTCCGCGACGGCCGCTTCACCGTGGCCGGGACCGACCGCGGCATCGGCCTGATGGAGCTGGCCGGCCGGCTGGCCGCGGGGCTGCAATTGCCGCCCGATGTGCCGGATACGCTCGACGTCGACCACGTCTTCAAGCAGGCGCCGTCGGCCTATCCGAATGGCTGCCATATCGCCGAGGTCGAGATCGACCCGGACACCGGCACCACTTCGGTGGTGCGCTATGTCATGGTCAACGACTTCGGCACGGTGGTGAACCCGCTGCTGGTCGAGGGCCAGCTGCATGGCGGCGTCATGCAGGGCGTCGGCCAGGCGCTGATGGAGCGCACGGTCTATGACGGCGAGGGCCAGCTGACCACCGGCTCGTTCGTCGACTACCAGATGCCGCGCGCCGCCGACGCCCCGCCGGTCTTCACCTTCGAGAGCCGGCCGCAGCCCACGGCGACCAACCCGCTGGGCGCCAAGGGCTGCGGCGAGGCCGGCTGCGCCGGGTCGCTACCGGCGGTGATGAACGCCGTGGTCGACGCGCTGTCGGGCCTGGGCATCCGCCACATCGACATGCCGGCGACACCGCTGGCGATCTGGCAGCGGATCGCGGCAGGGCAGGGGTGATCCGGCGCATGGACCCGCACATTGCTCCCGTCGCCCTCGACAAGGCGTCCAGGCTGATCAACCACGGCCCCACGGTGCTGGTCTCCGCCCGCTCCGGCGGCGTGGACAATGTGATGGCGGCGGCCTGGGCCTGCGCGCTCGACTTCGCGCCGCCCAAGCTGACTGTGGTGCTGGACAAGATCGCCCGGACGCGGGTGCTGGTCGAGGAAAGCGGCGTCTTCGTCATCCAGGTCCCGACCGCCACCCAGCTCGAGCTGACGCGTGCAGTCGGCACCCGGAGCCTGGCCGCCGAGCCGGACAAGCTGGATCGCGTCGGCGTCGAGCTGTTCCAGTTCGCCGGCCATGATCTCCCCTTCGTCGCGGGGTGCTCGGCGTGGCTGGCGTGCCGGCTGATTCCAGAGCCGCACATCCAGCAGGCCTACGACCTGTTCATCGGCGAGGTCGTCGTCGCCTGGGCCGACACCCGCGTGTTCCGCGACGGCCGATGGCACTTCGAGACCGCCGGACCGGAATGGCGCAGCCTGCACCATGTTTCCGGCGGCCACTTCTACGCCATCGGCGAGGCTCTGGCCGCCCAGGCCTAGGCTCAATCCTCCTCGGCCGCTAGCTGCGCCAGGATCCGGCCCTTGCCCATCTGGCGCAGCACCAGCGGCACCACCACGACCAGGACGGTGATCGCCAGCAGGGTGATCGAGATCGGCGAGGAGACCAGGATCATCGGGTCGCCGCGGCTGTTCTGCAGCGCCCGGCGCAGCGGCAGCTCCGCCATCGGCCCCAGGATGAAGCCGACGACCACCGGCGCGATCGGGTAGTGGAAGCGGCGCAGCATGTAGCCGAGCAGGCCGAAGGCCAGCAGCAGCCCCAGCTGGAACGACGACGGGTTGGACCCGATCGTGCCCAGCGTGGCGAACACCAGGATGCCGCCATACAGCCAGGGGCGCGGGATCGACAGCAGCCGCACCCACAGCCCGACCAGCGGCAGGTTCAGCACCAGCAGCATGGCGTTGGCGACGAACAGGCTGGCGATCAGGCCCCAGACCAGGTCCGGGTTGCTCTCGAACAGCAGGGGGCCGGGCTGGATGTTGTACTGCTGGAACCCGGCCAGCATGATCGCCGCCGTCGCCGAGGTCGGCAGGCCGAGGGTCAGCAGCGGCACCAGCGTGCCGGCGGCCGAGGCGTTGTTCGCCGCCTCCGGCCCGGCCACGCCCTCGATGGCGCCATGGCCGAACTCCTCGGGGTGCTTCGACAGCCTCTTCTCAGTGGCGTAGGACAGGAAGGTCGGGATCTCGGCGCCGCCGGCGGGCATGGCGCCGATCGGGAAGCCGAACAGCGTGCCGCGCAGCCACGGCTTCCACGACCGCTTCCAGTCCTCCTTGCTCATCCAGATCGAGCCGCGGATCGCCTCGACATGCTCCTCGGTGCGGCCCTGGCTGCCGGCGACCGACATGGCCTCGCCGATGGCGAACAGGGCGACCGCCAGGATGGTGACGCCGATGCCGCTCAGCAGCTCCGGGCTGCCGAAGGTCAGCCGCGCCCGACCGCTCAGCTCGTCCAGGCCGATCAGGCCGATGGCCAGGCCGATGGCCAGCGAGGTCAGGCCGCGCATCGGTGAATCGCCGAAGGCGGCGGAGACGGTGACGAAGGCCAGGATGATCAGCGCGAACTTCTCGGGCTCGCCGAAGGAGATCGCGATCTTGGCGATCTCGGGCGCGATGAAGGCCAGCCCCGCCGTGGCGATCAGCCCGGCGACGAAGGACCCGATCGCCGCCGTGGCCAAGGCGGGGCCGCCGCGGCCGGCGCGGGCCATCTTGTTGCCCTCCAGCGCCGTGATGATCGAGGCGCTCTCGCCCGGGGTGTTGAGCAGGATCGAGGTGGTCGACCCGCCATACATGCCGCCGTAATAGATGCCGGCGAACATGATCAGCGAGCCGCCGGGGTCGAGCGAGTAGGTGACCGGCAGCAGCAGTGCCACGGTCAGGGCCGGGCCGATGCCGGGCAGCACGCCGACCGCGGTGCCCAGGGTGACGCCGATCAGGGCATACAGCAGGTTGATCGGCTGGAGGGCGACGGCGAAGCCTTGGGCGAGGAAGCCGAAAGTGTCCATGCGTCAGGTCCCGATCACGAGAACAGCTTTTCCAGCGGACCCGCCGGCAGGGTCAGGTCCAGCCCGGTGCTGAAGATGAACCAGACCACGAAGGCGAAGACGACGCCGATCGGGATGGTCTGCCACAGCGGGCCGCGGCCGAACGCCTTCACCGTCGCGGCGAACAGCAGGCCGGTGGCGATCGAGAAGCCGGCCGTGTTCAGCAGCAGCATCTGCGCGGCCAGGCCGCCGACGATCCAGAGGATCGGCGGCAGGTCGTCCTTCTCGCGCGGCGGCGGGTCGCCGCGCCAGGCGGCGACCGCCGTCCACGCCGCCATGATCAGCAGCAGGCCGCCGATCAGGCGGGGGAAGATCGCGGGCCCGAACCGGGCCGCGAACCCCTTCACATTGAGCAGGCTGGCGTCCCAGAACAACACCGCGGCGGCGACAGCCAGGGCCGCGGCGATCCCCAGGACCGGCCAGTCCGGCCGACGCCGCGCGGGCTGCTCCGGGGCGGCGCTCATTCGGCCAGACCGATGTCTTTGAGGATCTGCCCGGTGGTGCCGATATCGGCGGCCAGCTGCTTGTCGAACGCGTCGCCGGCCAGGTAGGTGTCGGTCCAGCCCTTGGTCTTCAGCGTCTCCTGCCAGGTCTTCGACTTGGCCAGCTTCTCGATATCGGCGGCGACGGCGGTCTTCTGCTCGGCGCTCAGCCCCGGCGCCGCGGCGACCATGCGCCAATTCTGCACCACCACGTCCAGCCCGGCTTCCTTCAGCGTCGGGGCTTCGACACCCGGCAGCTTCTGCTCGCTCGAGACCGCGAGGACGCGCAGCGCCCCGGCCTTCACCTGCGGCTCGAACTCGCCATAGCTGGAGATGCCGGCCGTCACCTGGCCGCTCAGCACCGCGGCCAGCGCCTCGCCGCCGCCGGAATAGGCGATGTAGTTGATCTCGGTCGGGTCGACCCCGGCCGCCTTGGCGACCAGCCCGACCGTGATGTGGTCGGTGCCGCCGGCCGAGCCGCCGGCCCAGGTCACGCCGCCCGGATCCTTCTTCAGGGCGTCCACCAGCTCCTGCACCGATTTCAGCGGCGAGTCCTTGGGCACGACGATCGCCTCATACTCGCCGGTCAGGCGGGCGATCGGGGTGACGTCGGCCAGCGTCACCGGCGACTTGTTGGTGATGATGCCGCCGACCATGACATAGCCGCCGACGATCAGGGCCTTCGGGTCGCCCTTGTTCTGGCTGACGAACTGGGCCAGGCCGACCGTGCCGGCGGCGCCGGGCACGTTGACGACCTGGACGCTGCGCGAGATGCCCTCGCCCTGCAGCGCCTGCTGCATCGACCGCGCGGTCTGGTCCCAGCCGCCGCCCGGGGCGGCCGGCGCGATGATGGTGTAGTCGTTGGCCCGGGCCGCCAGCGGTAGCGCCAGGACGGCCGCCAGCGCGGCGATCGCGAATGTCTTCATGAGTGTCTCCCCCTTGTCGGTTTGATTTTGGCCGAGAGCATAGCGCCCCGTGCGCTCACCGCACAGGATGTCGCTTATCGGCCGCTGGTCATGGACGGAATCGGCCGCCGCCGGTCGCGGGGCTGTGGCATCTCGGGTGACATCGGGACCTCCCCTGGCCTGTTGCTTGCGCCCGGGCATCGCGATCGGCCCGGTTCCAGGGACCAGTCTAGCCGCCGAACCTGTCAGCGTCCTGTCATCGGCTCGGCGCCGTCGGAGACCAGGCGCCGCCAGGTCTGCAGGAACCGCTCACGGCGGCGCTCGTCCAGCGCGACCAGCAGCGATGGCCCCAGCGGGATCGGCTGCAGCGCGCCCTCGGTCTTGCCGGCGATGCTGCCGGCGGACCAGGGGCCGGAGATGTCGGGCATGATCGCGCCCAGGCCGGTGACGCCTGCCGCCAAGGCCTGGCCGCGCGGCGACAGCAGGTAGTCGACGAAGGCGCGGGCCAGCTCGGCATCCGGCGCGCCGCGTGGGATCAGCGCCACACGGGTCATGACGAGCGCGTAGTCCTCCGGCACCACCACGCCCAGGCGCCGGCCGGCCGCCTGCCGCGCGAAGGCGTAGGAGCCGAGCATGTTGTAGCCGAGGACCAGCTCGCCGCTTTCGATGCCGTCCAGAATCTCCCCGCTGCTGCCGCTCAGCCTGGCGCCGATCCGGCCGAAGGCCGCGGCCAGCCGCCAGAAGTTGGAGGAGATCAGCGCGTCCTGGCTGGCCAGCAGGTGGCCGACCCCGCTGACGGCAATATCGTAGGTCCCGACCCGGCCGCGGAACCGGTCCGGCTGCGCCTCCAGCAGTGCGATCAGCTCGGCATGCGACCGCGGCACTTCGGCTTCGGCCAGCAGGTCGGGGTTGTAGGCGATCACCGCCGGCTCGAAGGTGAAGCCGATCGCCTCGGCCCGCCACTGCGCCCAATGCGGCAGCCGGTCGAGCCAGGGCGAGGCATAGGCCTGGGCGAAGCCGTCATTGGCCAGCTTGACCTGCAGGTCGGGGGCGGAGCTGATCATCAGGTCGGGCACGGGCGACAGCTGCCCGCTCGACGCCGCCTGGTACATCGGCAGCGTGTCGGTCTCCTGGTACACCACCCGGATCTCCGGCCGCAGCGCCTGGAAATCGGCGATGAAGCGGGCGAAGAGCGGAGTGTCGGTGGCGCCCAGGATGGTCAGCGTCCGCTCGCCGCCGGCCGGGGCGGGGTAGACGGTGGTGCCGGGCGCGGCGCGGCCTGGTTCGACTGATCCCGCCAGCAGCGCCGCGGCCAGCAGCAGCGCGGCGGCCGGTCCGTGCAGCCGCCGCCGCGCGGTCTCCACGACAGGCAGCGTAACCTCGACCCGCAGCCCGCCGCCTGGCCGGTCCAAGAGCGCCAGCGTGCCGCCATGGGCCTCGGCCACGGTGCGGACGATCGACAGGCCCAGCCCCGATCCCGGGCGGTCCCGGCTGCCCTCGCCGCGGGCGAAGCGCTCCAGCACGAAGTCCTTCTCCGCCGCCGGGATGCCCGGCCCCCGGTCGGAGACGCGGAGTACGGCGCGGCCGCGCTCGACCGCCGCCTCGATTTCGACCGCGCCGCCCGGCGCGTGGGTCAGGGCGTTGTGCACCAAGTTCCACAGCATCTCGCGCAGGGCCACGCGGTCGCCGCTGATCTCGGCCCGCGCCGCCTCAGGCGCCAGCGCCACGGCCAGCCTTCCGGCCTCCTCGAAATCCAGGCGCTGCCGGACATCCTCGACGATGGCGTCGAGCGCCACGACCGTCGCCTCGCGCGCCTCCAGCCGGTGGCGCACGGTGGCGTCCATCAGCAATTGGTTGACCAAATGGCTGGCCTGCACCGCGTTCTGATGGATGCGGACGACGCGGTCGCGCAGCTTGGCGGGGTCCTCCTCGTCGACAGCGACCTCGGCCTGGGCCCGCAGCGAGGCCAGCGGCGTGCGCACCTGGTGGGCGGCGTCGGCGACCAGGCCGCTGACCCGCTCCATCACGCTGCGCAGCCGGGCGATGAAGTCGTTCAGCGCCCCGGCCAGTTGCTGCACCTCGACCGGCACCGGTACCTGCACCGGCGACAGATCCTCCGGCGCGCGGCGACGCAGCTCGCGCTCCATCACCACCAGGGGCGCGAAGGCGTAGCGGATGCCGAACCAGACCAGGGCGAGCGCGACCAGGCCGAGGGCGGCGAGGGGCAGGGCGGCCTGGCCCAGAATCTCCGATGCCAGCGCCGCGCGGGCGCCGCGGGTCTCGGCGACGCGGATGGTGGCCCAGCCGGCCTTGCCCTCGACGAAGACCAGCCGGCCGACCGTGGCGATCCGCACTGCCTCGCCGTGGTAGGTGCCGTCGGTGAAATCAGGCGTGGCCGAAGCCGCCTGCGGCAGCCCGGCGCCGAGGTCGCGATAGCCGGTGACGAAGGCACCGTCCGGCGCCGCCACCTCGTAGAACACCCGGTCGTCGTCGGAGAAATCGAGCATCGCCAGCGACGCGGTGGGCAGCTCGACCGTCACTGCCCCGTCCTCGATCTGCACCGCGCCGGCGATGGTGAAGGCGGAGGCGGCGAGCAGCCGGTCGAAGGCGCTGTCCGAGGCGCCGCGGGCATAGTCGCGGATCAGGGCCACCAGCCCGATGCCGGACAGCAGCAGCGCCAGCACGGTCAGCGCCAGCATGCGCCGGCGGATCGAGGCGCGGCCGGGTTTCGTCACGTTCGGCCTGCGGGATCGGCGACAACGACTGCGGGCGGAGGAACAGATTGTCTCTCCCGCAGGCGAGACCTTTTCTGAATTTCCCAAACCGTCATCCCCGCGAAAGCGGGGATCTCGTAAAGCTTGGATCGGAAAGAGATTCCCGCTTTCGCGGGAATGACGATAAAGGGATGGATTGCTGTTCTGAAAAGTCCCGCAAGCGGGAGAGGCAAACGCTTCGTACTGGAGAGCCTGGCAACCGTCATCGGCTCACTCCCGCGCCCCGCGCGGCTGCACCCGGTAGCCGGTGCCGCGCAGGGTGACGATGTCGATATCGGCGCCCTCCAGCTTGCGGCGGACGCGCGAGACCAGCAGCTCCAGCGCATTGACCGACACCTCGGCCTCGTCGCCGAACAGCTGGGTCATCAGCCGGTCCTTGGCCGCGACCTGGCCGGCGCGGGCCAGCAGGATCTCCAGCAGGCGGAACTCGCGCCGGCCGAACTCGACATGCTGGCCGGCGACGGTCACCGCCTGGCCGGCCAGGTCCAGCGTGACATTGCCGTGCGAGACCGTGCTGCTGGTCTGGCCCGCCGGCCGCCGCAGCAGGGCCCGCAGCCGGGCCTCCAGCTCGCGCAGGTCGAAGGGTTTGACCAGGTAGTCGTCGGCGCCGAGGTCGAGGATGCCGACCTTGTCGTCGATCTCGGACCGGGCTGTGACGACCAGCACGGGGGCGTCGACGCCGCGCCGCCGCAGGTCGCGCAGCACCGCGAAACCGTCCTGGCCCGGCAGCATGATGTCCAGCAGCACGGCGTCGAAGGCGTCGTGTACGGCGGCCTCGACCGCGGCCAGCCCGTCGCGCACCCATTCCACCGAATGGCCGGATTTGCGCAGCCGGTTCTCCACCGCCTCCCCGAGATCGGGATTGTCTTCGACCAGAAGGATTCGCATCCGTCCTTCATGTCGGAAAGCGCGGGGCGCGGCAAGTCGCGCCGGTTCACGATGTCGAGCCCTCCCGCGGGCACATCGTCCCGCGGGAGAGGCCGGGTCAGGCGATGTCGGCCGAGACGATCTTCTGCACCCCGACCGCGGTCATCGCGGTCCAGGCCTTGGCCAGCGATCCTTCGGCGTCGATGCCGCGGCAGGCATCGTCGACGACGAAGGCCTCGAACCCTGCCTTGCGGGCGTCGATGGCGCTGTAGCAGACGCAGAAATCGGTGGCGACGCCGACGGCGAAGACGCGGCGGATGCCGCGCTCCTTCAGGTATCCGGCCAGGCCGGTGGCGGTGCCGTCGGCCTCGTTGAAGGCGGAATAGCTGTCGACCGTCGGATGATAGCCTTTGCGGATCACCAGCTCCGCGGTCGGCAGCTTCAGCGCGGCCGACAGGTCGGCGCCCGCCGTGCCCTGGACGCAGTGGTCGGGCCACAGCACCTGGTCGCCATAGGGCAGCTTGGTGGTCGAGAACGGCTTGGCGCCGGGATGCGCCGAGGCGAAGGAGATGTGGCCCGGCGTGTGCCAGTCCTGGGTCACGACAATGTTGTGGAAACGCGCGCCCAGGGCGTTGATCACCGGCACGATCTTGTCGCCGTCGGTGACCGCCAGGCTGCCGCCGGGAAGGAAGCAGTTCTGGACGTCGATGACCAGCAGCACGTCGGCGTCGCCCGGCGTGATCGTGGCGGCGGCGATGCCGGACCGCAGCCAAGCGGCGCTTGCGGCGACCGCGCCGGCAGCGGCCAGAAATGTGCGGCGGCTGATCTGGGCCATAATTTCCCCTCCTTCATCATGCTATGCCGAGAGGCTCGCATGGCGGAGGAAAGGTCACAAGTCCTAAAGCCAAGGCGTCAGGCGGCCCGCGCCGTCCGGCCGCGCGCCGACTTCTCCGCCTTGTCCTTCTTCGTGGCGTCGCGCACCTCCGCATCGGTCATCGGGCGGGCGGCGAGGCGGCCGGCGATGACGCTGACCGCCATCAGCTGGAAGAAGTGGAACACCATGACCGGCGCCAGCACCAGGCCGAGCTGCGGCGAGGTGCCGAACATCAGCCGGGCCAGCGGCACGCCGGTGGCAAGCGACTTCTTCGAGCCGCAGAAGGTCGCGGCAATGGTGTCGGGCAGGTCGAAGCCGACCAGGCGGCAGACGCCCCACATCACGGCGAAGGCGATGCCGAACAGCAGCACCACGCCGATGACGATCTCGACCAGCACGATCGGGTCCTGCTGCGACCAGATGCCGGACGCCATCGAATCGGCGAAGGAGCCGTAGACGATCGCCAGGATGATCACCCGGTCGGCCATCTTGATCCGGGCGTAGTGGCGATGGGCCCAGGCGCTGAGCAGCGGCCGCACCAGCTGGCCGACCACGATCGGCAGCAGCACCAGCAGCGCCACCTTCAGCAGCACCGGGCCGAGCGGCATCGGCGCGCCCTGGTTGTGGGTGTACCAGGCCATCAGCAGCGGCGTGATCGCGACGCCGAGCAGGCTCGACAGGGTGGCGTTGAAGATCGAGGCCGGCAGGTTGCCACGGGCCAGCGAGGTCATCGCCACCGAGGAGGAGATGGTCGAGGGCAGGACTGCCAGGAAGAAGAAGCCCAGCAGCAGCTCCGGCTGGATCCAGCCCTTGCCGAGCGCGCCGGCGCCCAGCACCAGGGCCGGGAACAGGATGAAGGTGCCGGCGGTGGCCAGGAGGTGCAGCCGCCAATGCGACGCACCGGCCCGCATCTTCTCCGGCGCCAGGGTCAGGCCATAAAGGAAGAAGACGACCGAGACGCCGTAGGTCGAGATCCAGTCCCAGTGCAGGGGGCCGCCGGTGACGCCCGGTGTGGGCCAGAGACACGCCGCGAGGGCGACGAGGGGAAGGGCGATCATGAACCAGTCGGGCTTAGCCCGGCGTGTCTTGCTCATCACACTCTCGCAACTTGCCCGGGTAACCCGTGCATTCCGTATACAAGATAGGACGAAGCCGGCTCGGACCAGCCCCGATCCGGCATGGGTGTGTTGCAGTGCGGGATAATGCCGCAGAAGCGAAGGCGGCTCAGCCGCTCGTCAGCCGACCTGCCAGAGGAAATACGGCCACTCCGGCGCGTCGAAAGCCACGGCGGTCCAGCGTGGCGCCTGCAGCGGCCGGTCGCTGACCACCAGGCCGCCGGGCGCCATCAGCGGGTTGATCAGCCCGGCCAGCCAGCCGGCCTGGGCGGCGTCGCGGGCGCGGTCCTCGCTGCCGAAATCGGCATGGGCCAGCGCCGCGGGGACCCACGGCGTCCGGCCGGGCAGGGCGGACAGCGTGTCGCGGAAATCGCCCAGCACCAGGTCGGCGCCGGCCGGCGCCGCATCGGCCGGTGCGTGCAGGTCGCGGTCGAAGGCGATGATCCGGCGCTCCGGGAACAGCTTGCGCAGATGGCTATAGGTGCGACCCTTGCCCAGGCCGATCTCCAGCACCGGGCCGGGCAGGCCGCCGATCTCCTCCGCTGCCTGCTCCAGCGCTCGGCGCTGGGTGGTGAGGCGGGCGATCATGCGGTCGAGGCGGCTGTCCATCGGTCGGATCCGGACGGTGTGACGGGGGGCGGGCAGAGTATGCCGGCCGGCTGGGCAAGGCCAGACGGTCACCAGTGGCATCGAAGCGGCATGATTGCTATGGTCGCGCCCTTGCGAAGCGGCCGGACGGCACCCTCGCGGCGACCGGCCGCGGCGCGGTGCGGTGCGGTCGCGATGTCTCATCGAGGGAAAGAGACGGATGCTCGACCGCCGTAGCTTGCTGAAGCTGGCCGCTGCCACCCAGTTGTTCGGGATGTTCGGAGGGGCTTCCGCCCTGGCGGCGCCGCCGGCCGGGCTGCGCTATGGTGAGGCCGCGCCGTTCTCCTACGATTGGCTGAAGAGCCGGGCCCGGGCGCTCGCTRCCGCGCCCTACGCCTCGCCGCCGCGGCCGGACCCGGCGACCGTGGAGTCGATCGACTACGACGCCCATGGCAAGCTGAAGTACAAGCCGGACTACGCCCTGTACGGCGACGGCCAGCCGGGCGCCTATCCGGTCACCTTCCAGCATGTCGGCCGGTTCTTCCCGAAGACCGTGAAGATGCATGCGGTCGACCCCGCCGCCGGCACGGCGCGCGAGATCACCTACGACCCGCAATACTTCACCGTCGGCCCGGACAGCCCGGCCGCCAAGCTGGCGCCGGAGCCCTCGGCCTTCGCCGGCTTCTGGATCCAGGAGGCCAAGGACAAGGGCGACTGGAAGGCCGAGGAGCCCTGGGTGGCCTTCCTCGGCGCCTCCTATTTCCGCGCCAAGGGCGAGCTCGGCCAGGTCGGCCTGTCGGCTCGCGGCATCACCGTCACCCCGGGCTCGGGCGGGCCGGAGGAGTTCCCGGACTTCATCGGCTACTGGTTCGAGCCGGCGAATTCCGACGCCGACGCGGTGACGGTCTACGCCCTGCTCGACGGGCCCAGCCTGACCGGCGCCTACCGCTTCCTGATGCGCCGCACCGCCGGCGTGGTGATGGATATCGAGACCACCTTGTTCCTGCGCCAGCCGGTCGAGCGGCTGGGCGTGGCGCCGCTGACCTCGATGTTCTGGTACTCCGAGACGGTGAAGAAGACCGCGATCGACTGGCGGCCGGAGGTGCATGACAGCGACGGGTTGGCGATGTGGACCGGCGGCGGCGAGCACATCTGGCGGCCGCTGAACAACCCGGCGCGGATCGTCGTCTCCAGCTTCTCCGACCAGTCGCCGCGCGGCTTCGGCCTGCAGCAGCGCGACCGCAACTTCGATCATTACGAGGACGGCGTACGCTACCATCTGCGTCCTTCGGCCTGGGTCGAGCCGCTGGGCGACTGGGGCCGCGGCCAGGTGCAGCTGGTCGAGCTACCGACCGACGACGAGATCCACGACAACATCGTCGCCTACTGGCACCCGGAGGCGCCGACCAAGGCCGGCGACGAGCTGCCCTTCGCCTACCGCCTGCACTGGCTGGCGGACGAGCCATACCCGACGCCGCTGGCGCGGGTGGTGGCGACCCGTCTGGGCCGCGGCGGCCAGCCCGGTCAGCCGCGCCCGGAAGGCGTGCGCAAGTTCATGGTCGAGTTCCTCGGCGGCCCGCTGAAAGACCTGCCCTTCGGGGTGAAGCCGGAGCCGGTGTTCTGGGCCTCGCGCGGCACCTTCTCCGCCTACACCCTGATGGAGGCGGTGCCGGACGACGTGCCGGGCCATTGGCGGGTCCAGTTCGACCTGGCGGTCGATGGCGACGACCCGGTCGAGATGCGGCTGTTCCTCAAGGCCGGCGACCAGGTGGCATCCGAGACTTGGCTGTTCCAGTACCGCCCCTTCATCTCGGACGCCCGGCCGGTCGGGAACTAGAATTCATCGAGGAACAGACGGGTCGCGGAACTTGGCAGCGGCATACCCGAACTGTCATGCCCGTGCTTGTCGCATGGCTGTCCGGTTAAGCTTTTCGGGTTGCAAATCTAAGCGCTGAACTAAACTTTATTGTCATTGCCGGGCTTGACCCGGCAATCCAGGGGCCACGGAGAGCCGCTCTGAAAGCCCCTGGATCCTCGGGTCAAGCCCGAGGATGACAATTAAATAGAATGCTGGCCTGAGATAAACACGCTTTAGTTGCGATTGTTTCTCAACCGGACAGCCGTGGGTCAAGCCCGGCAATGATATAAATGGGGAGATGGCCTCGCTGGAGTGCCGTTCTCCGATTGTTTCTGGCTGGGCTACAGCGCCTGGCCGCTGTCCTTGCCGTCGGGCCACCAGATGCGCCAGTCGCGCTGGCCGACGCGGCAGGCGATGCCGCCGCCGTTGCGCGGGCCGTCCGGCCCCTCGACCGCCTCGACGAACTCGCGGCAGAAGCGGCCGGAAGCGTCGATGAAGGTCGAGACCGGGCGGACCCGGCCGGTCGAAGGCCCGTCGCGCCACGGCGTCTCGACCCCGTTCGGCGCCTGCTCCAGCACCTCGGCCCGCCGGGTGTCGATCGCCTGCTGGGCGGCCAGGCGGATCTGCTCCGCCGTCTCGATCCGGGCGACCCGGTTTTCCAGCCGGTCGATCACGCGCAGCGCGGTCCAGCCGCCGCCGATGACCGCGAGCAGTGCCGCGGCGGCCGCGATCGCTCCAAGCCAGCGGACAGCCGGGCGGCGTCGCCGCGCCTGAGACATCGCTGCCGGCCGCGGCGCCAGCAGCCCGGCCAGGGCCGGCGGCAGCGGTTCCTCGACGGGCGGAAAGGCGGAGGTCAGCAGCGCGGCCATCTCGCGTTCGTGCCGCAGCGTCTCAGCCAGGGCCGGGTCGCGCGACAGCGCCGCATCGACCAGCCGGCGACGCTCCGGGTCCAGCGTACCGTCCGCATAGCCGGCGATCCAGTCGGTGTCGATCGTCATGGTCGCCTCCCTCATCGCCGGGCCGCCAGGGCCATCGCGGCGGCCGGGCGCCGCGACAGCAGGTGCTGCAGCGCCTGGCGGCCGCGATGCAGCCGGCTCATCACCGTGCCCACCGGCACGTCCAGCGCATCGGCCGCGGCGGCATAGCTGAGGCCGCCGGCCGAGACCAGCAGCAGCACGCTGCGCTGGTCCTCCGGCAGCCGGTCGATCGCCCGCTGCACCGCGGCCAGCATCAGCGACGCCTCGACCTCGGCCTCAGCGTCGCCGCCCGGCAGCGTGTCCGGGTCGACCGGCTCGGCCATGTCGCCGCGGCGGCGGCCGGCCCGCAGGCGGTCGAGATGCAAATTGTAGGCGATGCGGAAGATCCAGCCCTGCAGGGTGACGGCCGCGGCGGCCTGATGGGCCCGCTCCAGCGCCCGCTCGCAGGTGGCCTGCAGCAGGTCGTCGCCCTCCGGGGCGGAGCCGGTGAGCCCGCGGGTGAAGGCGCGCAGCCGGGGCAGCGAGGCCAGCAGCGCCCCCCTCACATGCTCCGCCGGATCGGACATTCCACCACCCCACTGTTGCGGCTCATCCGTCCGCACCGGTGTATTAACGTGCGACAAGGCCTGTCGTCCTCGCCCGGATACGAATATTTTTGCGCGATTCCGTGGAATGATTGCAGCGTCCTGGGCGTCAGAAGTGTGAGACCGGCCGTCGCGATCCGCCTCGGCATCACGGTTATGGAGATCTCCATGCGTATCCGTTCTGCAGCGACGCTGCCCATCGTGGCCGCTTTCGGACTGCTTTATGCCACCGCGGCGAGTGCCGCCGCCTGGGGGGATCTCAAGGACGTCTCCAAGCCACAGTTCCTCACCGTCAAGGACCATGGCGGCGGTAACGGAGGCGGAAATGGCGGTGGCAACGGCGGCGGGAATGGGGGCGGCAACGGCGGAGGCAACGGTAAAGGGGGCGACGGCGGAAACGGGAATGGCGGCGGCAATGGAAACGGCGGGGGCAACGGGAATGGGGGTAGCAACGGCGGAGGTAATGGCAACGGTGGAGGGAGCGGTAAAGGGGGCGACGGCGGCAACGGCGGCGGCAATGGAAACGGCGGGGGCAACGGGAACGGGAACGGCAAAGGCGGCAACAACGGCAACGGCGGCGGGAAGAGCAGCAGCAACGGGAACGGGAATTCCGGGGATAGCGGCGACGGGCCGGGCGATGGCGGCAAGTCCAAGGGCAACGGGAACAGCAGCGGCAGTGCTTCCGCCAGCTCCGCGGACGGCGACGACACCCCTAGCAACAGCGGCAAGGCCAGGGACAAGCGGCCCGGCAAGGTCGACACCATCTCGCTCGACGACGACACCACCGCCGCACTGATCGGCTCCGGCTGGTCGCCGACCGTTGGCAACGGGCCGTTCCGCAACCACGGCGCGCGTGTCTCCACCCTGGTCGGCTTGGCCAAGGAGCTCGGCTACAGCGCCGATGTCGGCGCCATGCAGGCCAATTTCGGCACGCCGCAGGAGACGGGCATCCGCGCCCTGCAGGAGCGGATCGCCGATCTCAAGGCCGATCCGTTCGCGGACCCGGACCGGATCGCCGCGCTCGAGGCCGAGCTCGCCGACAAGGTCCAGGAGGTCAAGCCGGGCGCCGGCCCTACCGGCGACTGGGAGACAACCAATCTGGACGTCGACGGCAACGGCGTGGTCGACGACCACGACCTGGCCCTCGCCCGCGAAGGCTTCCGCCCGTTCGACTGATGATCCGAAGCGCCGCCGKCAGGGTCTTGCCCTGCCGGCGGTTCTGTTTGGCGTCGGGCCCACTCAGTCGAACCGCAGCGGGATGTTGATGGTGACGCCCGGGGCCGGGGCATAGTAGGGCGGCGGCTCGACATAGACCGGCGCCGGCCGGCGGTAGTAGCGGGGCCGCTCGTAATAATAGCCGTCATACGGCCGCTCATAGACCACAACCGGCGGCCGCGGCCGCGCATAATAGTAGCCATGGCCGTGATGGGGCCGGGCCCAGGGCGGCCCGCCGCCATGCCATGGCTTGTGATGGGCCAGGGCCGGCCCGCCGGTGGCCAGCACCGCCAGGGCGGTCAGTGCGGGCACGAGGATGCGTCGTCGGATGCTCATCTCGATCAATCCCCTTTCCGGGCGCCCGGACGGACGCCCCTCAGACCAGGGACGATCGAGCCATCTGCTTTATTCCGCCGCCTGGCGCAGGGCGGCGTCGAGATCGGCGATCAGGTCGGCCTCGTCCTCCAGCCCGACATTCAGCCGGACCAGCCGCCCGCCGTAGTCGAAGCCCATGCGCGGGATGCTGCGATAGGCCATCGCCAGGCTGGTGGCGCCGCCCCAGCTGTAGCCGAGCTTGAACAGGCTCAAGCCCTCGACGAAGCGGGTGACGAAAGCCTCGTCGCGCTCCGGCCCGAACACGATCGAGAACACGCTGGACGAGCCCTGGAAGTCGCGGCGCCAGGTCTCGTGGCCGGGGCAGGAGGGCAGGGCCGGGTGCAGCACGGCCTCGATCTCGGGCCGGCCTGAAAGCCAAGCCGCAACCGCCAGGGTCGTGCGCTCCAGCCGGTCGAGGCGGACGCCCAACGTCTGCAGTCCGCGCAGCGCCAGGCTGCAATCGTCCGGCGACACCGCCATGCCGAGCAGGCGGTGGGAGTCGCCGATCGCCTGCCGATGCTTGTCGTCGTCCACCGAGACGGTGCCGAGCAGCAGGTCGCTGTGGCCGCCGACATATTTGGTCAGCGCCTGCACGCTGATATCGGCACCATGGGCGAAGGCGTCGAACAGGATGCCGGCGGCATAGGTGTTGTCGATGGCGACGCTGACGCCGTGCCGGTGCGCCGCCGCGGCCAGGGCCGGCACGTCCTGCACTTCCATGGTGATCGACCCCGGGCTCTCGCACCACAGCAGCGCGGTCTCGGGCCGGATCAGCGCCTCGACCTCCGCCCCGGCCATGGCCGGGTAGGTCTCGACTTCGACCCCCAGCTTCGCCAGCAGGCCCAGCGCGAACTCCCGGGTCGGGCCATAGGCACTGTCCGGCACCAGCACATGCGAGCCGGCGCGGCACATCGCCAGGAACACCAGCGCGATGGCGGCCTGGCCGCCTGGCACCATGAAGCTGTGCCGCGCCCCCTCCAGCTCGGCGATCCGCCGGGCCAGCTCGATCGTCGTCGGCGTGCCGTACAGGCCGTAGGTGTAGCCGCCGTCCCAGTCGTCGCGGGCGTCGGCCAGCCGGTCGAACACCACGGTCGAGCCGCGCCACACCGGCGCCGCCAGCGACCGAAAGCCGCCGGGCGCCTTTGCCTCGGAATGGATCAGCCGGCTCCTCCAGCCCAGCGGCGGACGGTCTTCGGTCATCGACACCCCCTGCCCATGGGCAACGTCAGGCTGCGAAATCCGGTTCCTGGCGCATCACCTGGCGCTTGATGCTCTCCAGATGCAGCCGGGCGCTCTCGGCGTCGCCCTCGCGCATCTGCCGATAGGTCCGCCGGGCGATCTCGGCCGGCACCGGGCGCAGCGTCCGGCCGGTGCTCAGCGCCTTGACCTGCACCTCGGCGGCGCGCTCGAGGTAGTACAGGTCGTCCCACGCCTCGGCGATGGTCGGGCCGCACACCATCACGCCGTGGTTGCGCAGGAACACGATGTCGGCGTCGCCCAAAGTCGCGGCGATACGGTCGCCCTCGGCTTCGTCCAGCGCCAGGCCGTTATAGGCGTCGTCGACCGCGGTGCGGCCGTAGAATTTCAGCGCCGTCTGCCCGGCCCAGACCAGCGGCTCGCCCTCGACCATGCTCAGCGCCGTGGCGTTCGGCATATGGGTGTGGAAGGCGGCCCGCACCCGCGGCAACTGCTTGTGCAGCCGGGCATGGATGTAGAAGGCGGTCGCCTCCGGCTTGCCGTCGCCGTCGATCACATTGCCGTGGAAGTCGCAGACCAGCAGGCTCGACGCCGTGACCTCGGCGAAGGCCAGGCCGTAGGGGTTGACCAGGAACAGGTCGTCCCGGCCGGGCACCATGGCCGAGAAATGGTTGCAGATGCCTTCCTCCAGCCCCAGCCGCGCAGCCATGCGGAAGCAGGCGGCCAGGTCGATCCGGGCCTGGCGCAGCGCCGCCCAGTCGATCTCGCCGATATTCGAGAGCCGGGACGGGTCGGCGGCTTGCAGCTCATGGGCCATGGCGGGCCTCCTGGCAGGCGACAGATCAGGGTCGCCGGCATCCTCGAACAGGATGGGCCGCCCGTCCAGGCAGGAAGCGCTGCCTGATAACCGCGATTGCGATGCTGCTCACCATCGGCCTGTGCGAGGCCTGCTTTGCAGAATGGGAAAGCCGGCCGATCTGCTCGAAATGGTGCAGTGACAGGATCTCTTGGTCAATCCAGGCAATCCTTCCAGACGAATTGACGTCCAAATTGATAAGGGTGGCCAGGGCGCGGGGCGGTTGCGCGACTGTCAAGGATCCCTAGTCTAAAACACACTCGCATGGACCCGGTGAAAATCCGGGTGGCTCTTCCGGCCGCCGATCCGCCGGATAACGCAAGCGATATCGAAACACTGGCGACGGTCAGATCGATCCCTCTTCTTTAGAGTGCATCGAGGCCACGCGTTCGCATGGATCCTTATCCTGCTTTGGATTGGCGTCTTCGCTGATCTGAGTGCGTTGTGGCTGTTCTCGACAGAACCATAGGAACGGCAAATGCGACAGAAACGCTGATAAACCGCATTATCCGCTTGAGATATTGTGGCTGAACTCACTTCAGACATTCCAGTCGCTTGGCCGTGCTGATCACGCACGGTCTGCCGTGCTGCCCGGATGTCGGTCGATTTTTCCAGCTTCTTCAAATCTGCGGAGGGGTGATGACGGATATTGCTGACTTTCGATGCACCGTATGCGGATCACAGGATCTGACGTTTTTGGCCGAGCTCGCCAATGTCCCTGCGGTTTGTAACCAGCTTCTCCGAAGCAGCGAGGAGGCCAGGCAGATCGATCGGGGCGACATCTCGCTCATCGGCTGCCGCCACTGCGGCCATGTGTTCAACGCGGCTTTCGACGCCACGCTGGTCGCCTATGATGATCGGTATGAAAACTCGCTGATGGGCTCCCCGCATTACCGTCGGTACTCGGAGAACATCGTCCAGCATCTTGTCTCGACCTATGGGTTGGCCGGCGGTACTGCCGTCGAGATTGGGTGTGGTCGAGGCGAATTTCTCCGGATGCTGCTCCACCAGGGGCTCCGCTCGGGCATCGGGTTCGATCCAGGCCGCCCCAGCGAAGGTGACACCGACCACGAAGCGGGAATCACGATCATCGGGGATGTGTTCACGCCCTCCCTCGCACCATATGCGGATATTGTCTGCTCCCGTTATGTGCTGGAGCATGTGCCGCACCCGGTGGATCTGCTTCGGTCGGTCCGCAAAGCCTACCGCTCACATCCCGCCCGGGTGGTGTATACCGAGGTGCCGGATGGCGCTTTCATGCTCGACGAGCTCGGAATCTGGGATCCTCTGTTCGAGCATCCATCCTATTTCACCTCATCGTCGCTGGCCCACGCGCTGCGTCTGGCAGGATTTGTTCCCGGTCCGATCGGCGTCAGGTTCGGGCGCCAGTTCCTGGCGGCGGAGGCGACATTCCCCCAGCAAGGCGCGCCGGGAATGGTCGCGGAGCCGCCAGCCGCACGAGCTTTCGGCGACTTCGCCGACCGATTCAGGACGACGCTCCTGGATTGGCAGGACTGGCTGGATCATGCCCGGTGGGAAGGCTGGCGCGTGGCGCTCTGGGGAGCCGGCGCCAAAGGTGTCACCTTCCTCAACCTCCTCGACCGATCTGCGAATGCCATCAAGCAGGTGGTCGACATCAATCCGCTGAAGGCAGGCGCGTTCACCGCCGGCACCGGACACCGGATCGTACCACCGGCTGCGCTGCAGGAGCACCCGCCCGACAAGCTCTTGGTGATGAACTCCGAATATGAAGCGGAGATCCGGCAGACGCTCGACCGGCTCGGCCTGGACGTCGAACTGATCGTGGTCTCAGGCAGGCTGCCGCCTCTCGACAGATACAGTCGACGGTCGATCTCTTGTGCGTGATGGCGGTCCTTCTTTGAAGCAGCGCCTGAGCAATCGCGATCAAACAGGCGCTGTCCGCCATCGGCACAGTGCCGGCGAACGCAGCGGGAGAGGGGCATGGGCGCGGTCGAGCGGGCGGTCTGGTTCATCGAGCACCGCTTCGGATCGGAGGTCACGCTCGACGCGATCGCCGAGGCTTCCGGCGTGTCCCGGTTCCATCTGTGCCGGCTGTTCGGCGTGGCCACCGGCCGCTCGGTGATGCGCTATGTCCGCGGCCGCCGCCTGACCGAGGCGGCGCGGGTGCTGGCGGCCGGCGCCTCCGACATCCTGGCGGTGGCGCTCGATGCCGGCTATGGCTCGCACGAGGCGTTCACCCGGGCCTTCCGCGACCAGTTCGGCCTGACGCCGGAGCTGGTGCGCGGCCAGGGCCATGTCGACAACCTCGCGCTGGTGGAGCCGATCCGGATGGACGAATCCCTGATCATCGACCTCGAAGCCCCGCGCTTCGAGGCCGGCAAGACCCTGCTCGTGGCCGGGCTGGGCGGCCGCTACACCTTCGAGACCAATGAAGGCATCCCGGCGCTGTGGCAGCGCTTCGGGCCGCAGATCGGCCATGTGCCGAACGAGATCGGCGGCGCCGCCTACGGCGTCTGCTGCAACGCCGACGACGCCGGTAATTTCGACTATATCGCCGGGGTCGAGGTCGCCAGCTTCGACGACCTGCCGGCGGAGCTCACCCGAGTGCGCATCCCGGCGCAGCGCTACGCGGTGTTCAGCCACCGCGGCCACATCTCGCGGATCCGGGCGACGCATTACACGATCTGGACCCGCTGGCTGCCGCAATCCGGCCACGGCTTCGCCGATGCGCCGAGCTTCGAGCGCTACAGCGCCGATTTCGATCCCTGGACCGGCACCGGCCTGGTCGAGATCTGGATGCCGCTCAGGCCCTGACCCGCGCAGCCCGGGCCGGCGCCCGAAGCCTCGGCTCCGGGGCCGCCGGCGCCAGCCGGTCGCACTGCATCAGCAGCCGCACCAGCTCGGCCTGGCGGCGGGTGCCGGTCTTCTCGAAGATCCGGGTCAGATGGGTCCGTGCCGTGGTCGGGGCGATCGACAGCCGCTCGGCCACCRCCTGCATCCCGTCGCCGCGGCTGATCTCGGCGGCGAACACGGCCTCGGCCGCGGTCAGGCCGAACAACTCCTGCAACAGGGCCGGCGACGGCGTGCCGGTGTCGGGGTCCATCACGAACAGGGCCACCAGCGGACCGCCGCCGACCGGGATCACCGTCACCAGCAGCGGCGGGGCTCCCGATGGCCGCGACAGCCGCAGCCGGGTTCCCCCTTTCGCGGCCTTGGCGATGGCCTGCCGCAGCCGGCCGGTCTCCTCCGGAATGGCGGTGGTGATGCCGAACGGCGTGGCGTACAGCCCGTCCCCCCGGGCCACGATCGATCCGGCGCGGCGGTTCAGCCGGATCGGCCGGGCCGTGGCATCCGCGATGATCACGCCGAGGTCGAGCCAGTCCAGCAGGTTCTCGATGCCGCTGTCCCCGTCCTCGCGGCGGCGAGAGGTAGGGGCCGCCTCTTCATCGTCATCGTCGCCGCCGATCGCCCGGGTCGAGAGGACGGCGGCCAGGCCGGCATTCATCRTCAGGGAGTAGTCGAGATCCGCAGCGCTATCGATGCCCGCCATGACCTGTGCCTCTTTGTGCTCGACGCGTTGTCCGCCCTGCGTCGAGGTCCGGCATGGTTCGGGGGCGGCGCCGTGAGAGTCACCGTAGGCGCCGGGCAGCGGCCGCGCTTCGGTGCGGCTGCCCAATTTTCGCGGCGGCGGCTACCTAGTTTTCGCCGGCGGACAGCAGCCAGGGCTCGCTGTGCAGGCGCAGGACGACATCCATCCGGCTGCTGGCGTTCAGCTTGCCCAGCACCGCCGAGACATGGTGCTCGACCGTGCGCGGCGACCGCACCAGCCGGCGGGCGATGTCCTGGTTGCCCATGCCCTGGGCCAGCAGGCGCAGCACCTGCAGCTCGCGCCGGGTCAGGCCGAGCGGATGGCGGCGGGCGGCGGCATAGGGGCCGCGGCGCGCCCGCGGCAGCTGCTCGGCCACGCCCAGGCGCTGCCCCGTCCGGCGGGCCAGCTGGGCGGCGGGGCGCGCCTCGATCTCCTCCAGCATCGCCACGGCCCGGGCCAGGGCCGGACCGGCTTCGGCGCCGCGAACCTGGATCAGGGCCAGCGCCGCCTCATAGGGCAGGCCGAGCCGCGTCCATTCCGCCGCGGCGGCGGCCGGATCGCCGGCCAGCTCGGCCGCCCGCGGCGCCGGGGCCCGTGCCGTTGCCTGGGGCAGGGGCGCCGCCATCTCGCAGCGCCGCCACCACACCGCCAGCTCGCCCAGCGCCCAGGGGTCGAAGCTGTCGAGATCCATCGCCGCCAGGGCCGCCAGCGGCTCGTGGGCGGCTTCGAGGTCGCCCGCCAGCCACGCCGCCTCGGCCAAAGCGAAGCGCACCGGCGCGATCAAATGCAGGTCGCCGGTCTCCAGCGCATGCCGCAGCGCCTGCTGCAGCAGGTCGGGGGCGTCGGCCTCGCCGAGACGCATCCGCACCCGGCCCAGCACGATCAGGGCAGGCAGGCGGATGGTCGGCGCCAGCAGGTCCAGGCCGACGACGCCGCCGGCGATCGATTCGGCCTCGCGGAACCGGCCCTGCTCGAGGCGCAGCCGGGCCTGCCAGCCGACCTGGTAATGGGTCCAGGAATCGAGGTCGTGCCGGGTCTCGAAGGCGATGCCCTCGGCCAGCACCCGCTCGGCCAGGGCGAAATCCTTGAACACCACCGCATACTCGGCGAGGTTCATATAGGCCCGGGCCGCGTGCTCGTGGAAGCCGTGCTCCAGGGCCAGGGCCAGGCTCTCCTCCATCATCTCCAGCCCGCCCGGGCGGTCGACGAACAGCAGCGCGGTGGCGACGTTGTTGAGCGCGTGGACCCGAGTCTCGACATCGCCCAGCCGGTCGGCCAGCGCGATCGCCCGCTGGCCCCATTCGACCGCCTCGTCGACATGGCTCTGCTGCATGTGCAGCTGCGAGCGCACGCTGCAGGCCATCGCCAGCTCCGGCCCCGGCGGCAGCCGCTCCAGCTCGCGCAGCGCCTCGTCGACGCAGTCGCCGGCCTGCCGCACCTCGCCGCGCGACCACAGCAGCCGCGCCAGCGCCCGCAGGTTCAGGCCGACCTTGTCCATGCGGCCCAGCTCGCGCCACAGCGCGATGGCGTGCTGCCGCGCCTCGATCACGGTGTCGTCGATGCGCAGCGCCAGCCCGGCCTCGTTGGCCCAGTCCTCATGCAGCTGCGCCGCCACCGACTTCGGCGCCTCCTCGACATAGCGCAGGGCGGTCGCCAGATGCGCGGCGGCCTGGTGATGGGCGCCGAGACGCGAGGCCTGGGCCGCCGCCTGCGGCGCCAGGTCCAGCACCCGGGCGCCGTCATCCGCCGCGGCGGCGTGGTGCACCTGGCGCGGCAGCAGCGCGCCGGCCAGCGCGTGGGGAGCATAGGCCATCGCCGCCTCGACCCGGGCGTGCAGGGCCTGCTGCGCCGCCGGCGACAGCTGGTCGAGCGTGGCCAGCCGCGCCAGCTCGTGGCGGAACCCGACCGCGCCCTGGCCGTCGCGCAGCAGCATGCCGCGGCCGATGCAGCGGTCGACCGCGGCGTCGGCCCTGGCGCCCAGCAGCGCCCGCGCCAGCCAGGGCTCGACGCTGCCGGGCACGATGCTGATCGTCTCCAGCGCTTCGCGCTCCTCCGGCGCCAGCCGCGACAGCCGCGACCACACCGCGTCGCGAATCGAGGCCGGGATTCCGGCCGGTGTTGTGTCCTGGCTGGCCAGCAGCTCGGTGATGAAGAACGGGTTGCCGGCGGTGATCCGGTGCAGCTCGGCGGCGGAGCGGCCGGCAGCCCGGGCCAGCGCCGCGACCGCCTCGGGCGACAGCGGCTGCATGGCCAGGCGGACGGCCGTGGCCGGCAGGTCGCCCAGCACCTGCCGCAGCGGATGGTCGGGGCCGACCTCGTCGCTGCGGTAGCTCAGCACCAGCAGCGCCCGCAGCACCGGCATGCGGCGGCCGAGATACTTCACCAGGTCGAGCGTCGCGTTGTCGGCCCAATGCACGTCCTCGAACACCAGGACGGCGGTCTCCGGCAGCTCCTGCAGCGTGTTCAGCAGGGCCGGGAACAGCCGCTCCGGCGCCGCGGTCTGGTCCAGCAGCGCCGCCATCCGGGGCCCCAGGGCATGCGCCATGTCCTGCAGCGAGCCCAGCGCGCGCGGCGTGAACAGCGCCTCGGACCCGCCCCACAGCACGCGAAAGCCGGGGCCCAGGCGCCGGGTGAATTCCTGCAGCAGCGCGGTCTTGCCGATCCCGGCTTCACCGCCGAGCACGACCGTGCCGCCATGGCCCTCCGCGGCGCGCCGGGCCAAGTCGATCAG